>JAYUSV010000039.1:0-8337 GCA_043755495.1 Synechococcales cyanobacterium | reverse complement strand
GATACCGAAGCAGATGTGTGGGCAGGAAGAAATCTAGGAATTGAGACGATCGCGCTCACTTGTGGCATTCGTAGCCAAGAGTACTTGCAGCAGCAGTCTCCTACGGTGATTTTAGAAGACTTGGTATCTGCTAGTAATTACTTGGTGCGCAGCAAAGTTGCTTGTGCTTGGTAAGTAGATAGTAGACAGCTTTTAATTGTCCACTATCTCCTGTCTACTCCTGAACCTTGGCCTTGAACTTGATGTAGCTGGTAGAAAGGCCAGGGATAGTAGTGCTACTGTTAGCAGCCTGAACAACCACCACATTATTAGCAGCCGTATTGATGGAGCTGCCAGCCAAGTTGCAGTCAGATGGTTGAGTTGTAGCTAACTCACCTTGGTCATCACCAGCAGCACCAGTCAAATACTGAGCTGTGTTGCTACCAGGTTTAAGTACAATTCCACGACCTGCGTGTAAAGCATCAAAACTAGTTTGATAAACTAAGTTAGTGTTGAGTCGATCGCACACCTTAGCCGAAGAAATTCGGTTTTCACCAGCATTGCGGTAATACACAGCATACTCAATAATATCACCCGGTTTAGCCCGATCTCCATCGATCGCCCCAATTACTTCGGTGCTAATACTTGGCCAGTCAGTGGCACTGTTGACAGCATCAGCCACGTAGTTATTAAATGAAATGACATTACCAGTAGTGCCATCTGTAATCGAGATAATTCGTTTGGCTAATAACAACTTCGCTCTGGTGCTAGGAGTTGCACTGAATTCTGAAGTGTTACCATTATTATCAGTAGCTGTAGCAGTAATATTATTCTGGTTTACAGAAGTAAGTGCAGCGTTGGTTAAAGAACAGATACTACCTGGAGTGCTCGCAATACCAAAACGACCTAAACTATCCGCAGTACAAGAACCCAAATAGATTTTACCTTCACCATGGGGCTTAGACTTTCCATCTCCCACAATTACCTCGCCATTTTGGTCGCTAGGGCTGTTGTCTGCTAAGAAGAACTCTAGGGTGACATCAGCAAATATACTATTGCCAGCAGGACTATTGCCCACATAGCCTTTCACATCTAAAGTTGTACCGGTTAAAGAAGTAGCAGTAATTAATGGATAATCGATGCCTTTGTTGCTTAGGCTAACATCTACATCACCATCATTGGCTGTGACGTTGTTAACAGTAGTCGCTGTCGCAATGTCAATACCAGGGCCAGCATTGCCGAAGGTGAAGTTTCGGGTAATTTTGTTGCCCTGTTTACCATTTTCGATTCCAATACCATAAGTGCCAGTGGAGTTACTCACAGTATTTTCTGAAATAGTCACGGCGTTTTGACGAGAGGTAATCCCATTTCGGTTCGCATCTACAATGTTTTTGTCGATTTTGATGCCATTAATATTATTAGTTCCAGTACCTTGTAATACAATCCCAAATCCGCTACTACCAGAACCATTACTGGATAAAGTGTTGTTTTGGATTAAGAAATTAGTAGCAGTGCCAGTACCACCAGCATTAACTTCGATCCCAGAATCTGTGCCGGAATCAGTAATTAAGTTACCCAAAATACTCACATTACCAGCATTACTGAGAAATAGTTCAATGCCACCATGTTGATTACTGGTACCAGCACCATTTCCAGCCTTGCGAATTTCGTTACCCGAAATCACCAATCCGGTCAAATTTACAGCGGCGACGCTGTTGCCACCTATAATGCCCCGCTCGTTGGTAAAGCCAATGAGATTATTACTAATGTTGGCAGCCAATGCTCCGTTGATCACAATGCCAGACTGGGATTGCTTAGCAGTGGTAGCAAAACTGAGGGCTGTAGTACCGATCGCATTTTCAGTCACGATTGCATTAGCAGCACGCAGCAAGATATCACCCTGATTGGAGCCAGCAGTGCCAAAACCATGAATTGCGATATTTCTCACAATAGCGCTGGCACCATTTACATCAATACCGTTAGCTACCACACCACTGTTGGTAATTTCTACTTCTGGGGCGCTAAGACTAGCCAGACTTAGACCCCCAAAACCAACTATGCCACCAGTACCCAACGTTAAAGCATTACTATTATTAATGTTGTTAGTTTGAGTACGACCATCGATCGAGGTATTGGCATCAGTAATTTGTAAGGGTGTTGCTAAACTAATGAGAACGCGGTTATTGGTAAGCTGGGTGGGAACTGTGGCGAGTAGACCCGCATGGGCATTGCCATCAGGGATCATAAAGATCGAGACTTCTTGGCCTGCTGTTGCTACTGAGTTATCTTGCACTAAACCACTATTTGTCAAAGCGTTGCTGTTTAGTACAAACTGGCGTAATGAACCTTGACTAGAATCATTTGTATTAACGATCGTGTCAAAGTTATAGCCAAAATCTACTCCAGAAACTATGGCTGTTCCGGCTTTTACTTTGGTTAAAGACTGCACATAACCACTAATGGCGGCAGTTCCGCCAGCGGTGGTGAATTGCTTGGTTGTAGGACTAAAAACTGCACCAGCGGCACCAGCACCAGTATCACTTTGGCTAGGATTTTCACCACCTACTCGATCAATGACTGGGCTAGTAGTTCCAGCCGTAATTCCCGCATCAGTCAAGAAGGTCTGAATTGGCAACAAACCAGTTGCTGTGCCACCAGGGCGATTGGATTTGACTGTTTCATTAACTACTCGCACATAGAAATCACCCACAGGCACCGCTGGGAAAGTATAGCCGCCATTAGTATCTGTGGTGGTCGATCGAACAAATTTACCAACACTATCATATAGCTCGACAGTGGCATTGACTACATTGGTACCAGAGGACAACGTTTTACTGCGACCACTGCCACCGCCATAGTTGGCATCTTCAAACACATTACCCAAAACATTTTGCCCCAAAATGGCGATCGAAGCGATCGAACTGGCTTCCCTTTCGCCATTGGCAGGTGTACCAATGACTTCATTACCCGCAGCAGCACTTAACGCAGTCACTGGATTAGGGTTATCTTTGGTATAGATATCAGTAGAGCCGGTAATCTGGTGGGGTTGGTTAGAAGCCGGGTTAGTTGCAGCAGCACTGGTATCGCCCAACTGGGCACTGACACTGCCAGTTCCGCTAGTAACAATTACTGGTACTCGGACTTTAATAGAGCCATTGGCTGGAACTGAGCCGTTATTGGTACCACTAACTCCGTTTAATAATGTGCCGGTGCTGTTGGCATTGAAGTTAAAGGTGGTTGGCACATTTACCGGATTACTTAAGGCCGTACCACCATATTCAATAATTTGCAGTTGACCCACAGTTCCGTTAGTAACCGTGGCAGTGTTAGGAATTACAAACTGGGTGGGGTCGTTACCAATGTTATTAATGACAAAATCAAAATATACAATGTCGCCTAAGTGAATCCCAGCAAATCCTTGATATAGACCAGGAACTAGCTGTGTGCCATTAGCATCATTGGGGTAAGATGCGGCATTGCCAGGAGCATCGGTGGGAATTTCGGACGTAATACTAATGCCAGCAACTTCAGCGACTTTCACAGTCACAATGTTGGATACGGCATTTTCAGGAAGAGCACCAGGGATATCACCATCGACATAGCTGCTCGTAGCCTGGTTATCTATTTGAGTACCACCGATCGCAATGTCTGGACTAGCTAATAGCGGTAAAACTCTTATCAGACCACCGGCTGCTGCCAAGCCAAATATTAAGGATAACCGTTGCAACGAAAATAACAAATTTTTGTTTGTTTTTCGACGGGCAGCAGATTTCAGCATTTTAGTAAGGGCACAACTTTATATTCAATGTGATTGTGCCCATTTTTTGTTTGAATCTATCTAAAAGCAACAGATTTTAAGACACAAAAAAACCGGATTTTATTCCGGTTTCTTAAGCTATTAGTTGTTGCTCTGTTGATGATGTCAAATATTACTAAACCACCGAAATTTCTGCATGAATTCACTTATGTAAATCTACTGAAGAGACTTAAGGAAAAACTTAGATAGAAGGCTTAAACTAAGTAAATCCCAGGTTTACAGACAAAACAACCATCTAATAAAATCATTGGAAGTCTTTATTTATTAGCAGCTTTAAAACTACCAAAAGACATATAAAAATCTTCTGGATCATAGAGATGACATTCTTCGGTAATATCCTTCATCAACTCCCAGTTGAATTTGCTTTCTTTAACGTATTTACCCCAGTTCTCTTTAATGATGCTGTGAGCGTCTCGAAGATTATAGGAAGGAATAGCAGTAGAAATATGGTGCGGCACATGAACGTTGATGTCGTGACACAAAAACTCTACCCAACGAGGGTAGTCGCAATGTACGGTGCCTGTTAACTGCGAAATTGCCTCATTCCATTCTGCCGCCGGATGGAAAGGGATATTGCTAGCTGTATGGTGAACCACCGTGAAAGTACTCATCCAGAAGTGGTAAACCAACCAGGGAATCAACCAAAAACTGACCAAACCCCACCAACCAGTGGTCAAAGTCAAAGCTGTTAAGCCAATACCGCCACCAATCACCACAAAGAGGGTCGAGAAGCGCATTTGCTCTCTGGCTTTACCAGTACATTTTGTCCAGTCAAAGTTTACTACAGCCCAATGGAAGATCGAGCCAGTCCACCATAATTTGCCGCGAATAGCATGGTACACGGTCTTTAAAGTGAAACCCAAATCCTTGTAAACTTCTTGCTTCCAAGGTTGCCAAGCATTGTCAAAGTCAATTTTGTTAGTGTGCTTGTGGTGATAATTGTGCCAAATCCGCCAGCCGTGGAAGGGGTAAATTAGCGGTAAAAAGGCTAAGTGACCAACAACATTATTTAAACGCTTGTTATTAGAGAACGATCGATGACCGCAGTCGTGGCCGATCACAAAAAAACCGGTGAGGGCAGTACCGGTAAAAATCCAGGCTAAGGGCAGTAAGTACCAAGGAGCAAAAGCGATCGCGGCATAGCCTAGTGCAACTGATAAAACACTGATTAATACATGAGTCCACGCCTTGCGACTATTTTTAAGGAAAAGTTCACGGGGTAGAGTGCGCAGGATGTGCTTGAGTTTTAAATCATCAGCCGCGATATCCGAAGGGGAAAGTTGTGGTGATGGCAATAAGCTTTGGGGTTGATTGAGCGATAGAGTCATTGAGCGTGCTGATTCTCCATATTATTGATAAACCGAAGTAAGCCCCAGCCTAATTAGCTCCGGGCATGGGTCTGAGCGCTGTCACTGCAATTAATCGCGACTGATGAAATTAAGTTTCGTAACAAGCACAGCTTTCACTTTAGCAGCTTCCCGAGCAAATGAGTACTTGCGGGGATCAGCAGCTAAGTACAAATTCTCACAAAAAAACGACCTCTCATTTCAACGAGCAGTCGTTTTCAATTAAACCAAAGGAGTTAACGAACAGCAAGTAACTTGGTTTCGGCCTGAATCTGTGCCAGAAGGAGATCAACCTCTCCCTGTAAATTCAGGAGCTTTGCTTGCTGCTCGCAGGAATAAACTGTAGAAGATGGGGTTGTGGAAGCTTGCTTGCTAATCGCCGAGCCATTGGTGGGCAGTTGTGGGCGAATGGGGGTAGGGTTAGACATTTTGAAATATTAATTATTAGTTACTCACACCTTCATGGATTGTACCTTTATTCTTAGATAAGGTAGATTCTTAAAGATGTTTTTATTTTTCCGGACTTTCCTTGGGACGTGACAGTTTAGTCGAGAGCTCCTGCTTGATGCGACTGATAATCGAGTCTTCATCGATCGAACTCAAAATCTCAGACACGGCTCGCTTGGGGCTGTTGGCATTCCATGTTGCGCCATTTACCAAGTAAGTTTTAGTAATTTGGCCGATCGCATAGGTGGCAGCTCCGGCTGCGGTGGCTTGGGCGATCGCAATGGCGGTATATGGAGCTGCTGACAAACCACCAGTTACAGGTAAGGCTGCTCCTAGTAATCCCTTTAGTCCACTCAAACCCATCATTACCAAAAATTCGCCCCCAGCCACCCCGCCCATGCCCAGTGCGATTGTTTTTAATAATTGCAGTGCACCGCTTTTGGTCATGGGTAAGCCGTAGATTTGAGAAAGGCTGAGAATTAGCCCTAGGTCGATCGCCGCTCCCCCAATTAGATCTAAGGCGGTGATTGGGTTCAAGGCAACGGCGACGGCTTTGGTCATCACGGCCTGCCAAATGCGATCATCGGCTAACCGCTCGCGGCCACCCATTTTAAAGTTGACCATTTTTGCTTGTAGTCGATCGGCTGAAATCATCGAGTTCAAAGCCACTAAGGATTTGCCTTCTCGTTCTAGCACTTCTAATATTTTGGACTTTAAGGCGCTAATTTGGGGCTCTCCGGCTTCGCTAATTACTTCTTCGTGACCATCGGGATGGGTGACTAACCTTTGTATCAGTGGGGCTGCGGCTACCATCACAATTTCATTGGGGGTGATCAGTTCGCGCACTCGATCGGTGGCAATTTTTTGATAAATTTCTTGTCGATCGGCCTCGGAGTATTGGTCGACTTTGTTAAATACCAACAAAATTGGCTTGCCGACTTCTCGCAGTTCGGCTAGGGCTTGGCGCTCAATTTCGGTAACATCTCCGGCTACTACAAATAGCAGAATGTCTACTTGTTTGGCGATGTTGCGGGCGATGGTGGCACGTTCGACTCCGGCAATTTCGTCAATTCCGGGGGTGTCAAAAAATTCGATTTGTTCTTCAATGATGGTGGGCATATCTAAGCCCCACTCGTCTTCCCAGTCGGCGACTTGCCAGGTGATTTGTTCGGCTTTTTTGGTAACTCCATGCAGAGGGCCAGTGGTAAAGGCGGGGCGACCAACCAGGGCGTTGAGGATGGAAGATTTTCCGCGTCCGACGAGGCCAAAGACGGCGATTTGAATGGTGGATTGCTCTAGTCGATCGAGCCAGTTTTCTAGTTCGTTGATTTCTTGGGTGAGGTGGCTTTTTTCCCGTTGGCTGAGTTCGTGGCCCAAAATATTTTTCAGTACTTGCTGGGCGCGCTCTCGATCGAGGTCTGCCTGTAGGTCATTAAAGCCTTCTAGTGCTTCTTGCCATTCTGGGTTAGCGTTTACGGTGTCGCCGGTCATGGGTTTTAGGAGCTAGGGGTTCTTTGATTCTAGAATACCCGATTGGTTTTCGATAGATGATCGGCCGCGGCTGACGTTGGAATTCAACTCCGCTCACCCAACTGGTCGATCGAGGTCTGAGCGGAGTCGAAGACCGATCGAGCGAAGTCTAGTCCTTTGCTCATAGATATTTCAATGTTGATCGGCGAATTTTATGTTAGTATGATGATCTGTTAGGGCATGTGGCTCAGTGGATAGAGCATCAGATTCCGGTTCTGAGGGTCGGGGGTTCAAGTCCCTCCATGCTCATGTTAAAAGATAACTCAAATTGGCAGGCGACTGGTATCGAGCTGTGGGCTTGGTACCAGTTTGCTGTTGCTGAGGCCGAGAGGGCAGGAATTGCCCGACGCGAAGTGGATTGGTTGTTGCAGGCGGTGAGTGATGTCGATCGACTCTCGCTGCAATTAGGCGATGTATCTCGACGAGATCGAATCTCCCTAAATCGGCCTTGGTCAGAGATCCTTGACTTATGGCAACAGCGGCTAGTTCAGCGGCAGCCGATGCAGTACTTAGTGGGGAGTACTCCCTGGCGAGATTTTGATTTGCAGGTTTCAGGGGCGGTGTTAATTCCACGGCCAGAGACGGAGTTGTTGATTGATTTGGCTATCGATAAATTCCAAAATCCTAGTGGTAACTGGTTGGATTTAGGAACCGGGAGTGGGGCGATCGCTATTGGTTTGGCTGGAGCGCTTCCAGATGCCCAGATTCATGCGGTGGATTGTAGCGCTGAGGCTTTGATAATTGCTCGATCGAATGCTGAGCACAATGGATTGATTAAGCAAATTCAGTTTTATCAAGGATCTTGGTGGCAGCCGATCGAGCAGCTCAAAGGTCAATGTCAGGCGATGATTTCTAATCCGCCCTATATTCCGACGGCTACGGTGTTGGAGTTAGCTCCAGAAGTGGTAAACCATGAGCCTCATTTGGCCTTAGATGGTGGGGTTGATGGGTTAAGGGATATTCGGGTGTTGGTGGATGGTGCGCCAGATTTTTTGGTATCTGGGGGCTGGTGGGCGATCGAGATGATGGCGGGTCAGGGTGGGGCAGTGGTGGAATTGTTGGAAAAACGGGGGGCTTATAAAGATATCCAGGTTATTGATGATTGGGCGGGGTTCGATCGCTTTGTGGTCGCAACTAGAGGGTGAAAATTCAGGTTCACTGCTGACACCGTTATTGCTCTTCAAATACCCTCTCCCCAGCCTTCGCCCAAATAAGTAG
>JAYUSV010000038.1:0-27918 GCA_043755495.1 Synechococcales cyanobacterium | reverse complement strand
CCTTCTGCTTAGGCAGACACTTCGTGAACGACTCCGCTCAGGGAACACCCTTTATTGATTTCCTTGGTTTTCATTTTGTTCTTAAGCGAACCGTATTGGCACCCGATCGACAAAGCGATACAAGTCAATAACCTCCGGCTGGCTGTAACCTCGATCGTACATCATTATCAATTAGCTCTTTTCTATACTGTCGCTAGTTCTTCATTACTTTCTGCTGCTTCACCATCAGCCATACAAAGCTGTAGCAAAGTGACGATCGCATCGATCGAAGACTCTTTTTCGTTAGCGTTTACCATAATTACTGGTGGCTGTGGCACGCCAGGTAAATAACCCAAAGCCAAGCTAATATTTTCTAGTGACCAAGCACCAGAACAGTCGGCGTGTGTTACCCCAATCAACATCGGAATTGTCGCCCGTTGATTCATAAAGTTCAAAATGCGCCGAGCGTGATGAAACTCACTGGGGCGATGGGCAGCAACTAACAAAATATAGGCGTGCGCCTTGTTAATTAAAATATCCCACATAAAATCGAAGCGCGATTGGCCAGGAGTACCATAGATGTGCAAAGACATCTCGGGACCAAAAGATAAAGTACCAAAATCCATCGAAACAGTGGTACTTTGCTTCATTTGACCAACTTCGTCAGTGGCTTTACGATCGGTATCTACTACCTCAATTTCACTGATCGATCGCACAAAAGTGCTTTTACCAGCGCCTACGCAGCCAGTAATTACCAAACGCATAATTTCCATAGTTCTACTTCTGCTTTTTCAAAAAGCCCACTAAATTGTTCAAGAAAGAAATAGACACTTTGGGCTTGACACCACTGGCTATGATAGCGCTACCAGCACTAATGGTATTAGCCAAAACTGGAGATTTTCTTAGACTTTGTTCGAGCGAGGGAGAATCTAGGGCGATTTCTTTGAGCAGACTGATTGCTGTTAAGCGGAAAGCAATTTCTTGGGCTCTCCGCACCGATATACCAACTTCAGTAGCTAGCTCACTAATACTGCGCTTACCATCAGCCGCAGTGAACATTTGCGTTTCTTGGGCATCTAACCTATATACCGGCAGTGCCTCTTGCAGTCTTTGCAGGCCAAATTCGGGGGCTGGCAACTTGCGCTCTAAGTAAGTCCAATCTTTTAAAGATCGCATTCCCAACAGACTAACTTCTACTGCTGTGACACTCATGCCAGTCATTTCTGGTTTGATTTGCGATACTGATGCTCGATCATCGAAATGAAATTTGGCATTTTGCAGCTTAAATAAAGCACAAACTGCTTGCAGCACCTGAGCATGAAATAAAATTCGTAGTTGTTCTACATCGACTAGATTGATCGATTTAAGATGTAGACCCAAAGGCGCTGTTAAAGTTTTAGATTGTGATCGAAGATTAGCAGAAGCTTCTGTGCCAACCCAGTTACGTTTTTCTAACATCGAAATTAGTCCAAAAGAACTAAGATCTTTGGCATGAGCTACTACTCGACCATTTTGGAACCAAGTATATTCGTTGATACCAGCAACGTTTTCTGTCGAATTTGGTTCGATGCTGATTGAGAGTAGGCCGGTCTTACTACCTTGCTGAATAAATTGTAATATTTCAGCTAAAGAATAATCTGCTAAATATCCGGTGAGCGCCATTGTATTTCCTGTGAGCTAATTCCGACCCATGTGACATAAAGTTTAGTGAAACTAGGTTCTATTTTCTAGAACCCAGTTATTTGAAAACTAATTTAAGGCAGCTTTCAGTTCGCTAACAGCCTTTTTGATATCGAGCATTAACAAACCTTGCTTAGCACTTTGGCTGGCCAAAACCAACAAAACTGCTTCTTCGCCGCAGCCCATCAAAATACCGTAGCCATTGTTGCCTTCTACCAAAATTCGATCGACTTCGCCGCGTGCCAATTCTTTACCAATACGTTCGCCCAAAGACAGCATTGCTGCCGACATTGCCGAAGTACGTTCTTCGTCCATACCGCTAGGTAGAGTAGAAGCCAATGGCAAGCCATCAGGAGATACCAAAGCAGCACCTTGAATGTCAGCAGTGCCTGCTACGAAGTTCTGTAAAATCGCACTAATTGCGTTAGCCATGATTATTTGTTCCTGTTGTTTGTTTAGTTAGATGTGTTGTGAGAAATTAAAAAACTAGCCCATTGTGGTGAATTCAAAAACGTCGTGAGAGCCACCGCGCAAAACTGATTCGGTGTGGATGCCACGTAATTTTTTGCCAGTAACTTCTTCTAAAGCACCCCAAATTGCACCCATCGAGAAAGTACATTTGCGCGGAGAACCAATTTCTTCACCAGCAGAACAAACAGTTTCGGAGCATAGTACCTTGATTAGATCGCCGTCTTCTGTAATGCTGTCAACAGCAGTCAAACGAGTACCATTTTGGCCAACAGCTTCGTTGAGCAAAGCCGCAATTTTAGCTAGATCGGTGCTAGCACCCGAAAGACCCAAAGACTTTGCTAAAGCTTTACCGCGAGCGCGACCAGCCGAGATCAATGCAATAGCAGTAGCTTTTTCGCCTAAAGCATCTTCCATGCCGGTAATTACAGATTTAAAGCAAACGATGCTGCTAAAATCGCCCAAGTTAGCGCGGGTTGTAGTAGCCATGTTTTATCCTCAATTTAAGATCAAATAGTGTGTAGTTAAGAGCAAAGTCTTTAGGCAAAAACAATAGGTTTTGAATTGCTGGTAGATGGCCTCGATGTATTTATCGTTCCCAATCAGAGCAATCAAGTAACATCTCTGTAGCTGGTCTTTTTTAGAGAGTGACTTAGCGGCTGTAACATTTATACGTAAATAATCTTGGTAACCGGATCCGTATAATTACCAGGGTTTTTAGGAATGCTATTTTAGGTTAAGATACTTGCATTTTTTGTACTTCAGGTATATGTAATCGATCCTTGAAATAGCAGTTAAGTACCTTAATTTAGTCATCTAAATCTTGATATAAATCACCGACGTTTAAATCCGTCGTAAACTCGGTTAAATCTTGATTTTGACTGCGGCGAGAAGGCCGACGGAATTGTTTGGCCGCCAAACGTGGCTCTAGAGTAGCCGCTGTGCCCGCCTGATGTCTTTGTTTCCATTGGTTTTCGGGCTGACGCTGCTGGGTTTGCTGCTGTTGCCATTGCTGGGCAATTAGTAGAAAACTGCGATAGTGCTCATATCGTTCCCAGTGACGATCGATCCCACAGCCCGGTTCATCTTCATGGCGGCAGTCCGAAAATTGACAGGTAACTTGTTGATTGCGCAGTTCTGGAAAATAACCCGCAAGTTCGATTGGTGTACAGGTCAAATCGGGCTGATTAAACCCTGGGGTATCGGCAATTAGACCACCAGTAGGCAGCTCAAATAACTCCACATGCCGGGTAGTATGGCGACCGCGATTCAGTTTGCCCGATACAGCGGCCACCCGCAGGTGCAAATCAGGAATTAGAGCCGCAATTAAACTCGATTTACCCACTCCAGAATGTCCGGCTAACACCGTGATTTGATTTTGAAGCTGTTGCCGCAGAGTCTCCATGCCATCGTTGGTATGAGTGCTCACCAATAATGGTGGATATCCCCAGGTGGTGAGGCGATCGATCCAAACCTGTTGTTCTGCCACCGAAATCAGATCGCTTTTATTTAAACAGAGCTGAACATTGACCCCTACGCCTTCAGCTTTAACTAAGAATTTACTGAGAGTCAGAGGCTCGATCGCCGGTTCAGCTAGAGCAAATACTAATAAGACCGCATCTACGTTGGCGATCGGTGGCCTATCTAATTCACTTTGTCGATCGGCTACCGAGACAATTGCCCCCCGTTCGCCTTGCCAATCACTAACAGTAACCGCATCACCAGCAATTACGGTGGTGCCAATTTTTTTTAATTTTTCTCGCTTGGTGCAGAGCAGCCTGCGTCCGGTAACTAGCTGCACCATGTAAAAGTTAGCCTGCACCGCAACTACGGTACCGGTCACGAGGTCACTCAAGAGGCTTTGCGCTACTGATTTGCAGGGTGCAGAAATCATCGTGCTCGATGGTTTGTAAAATCTGGTAGCCAGACATTTGTAAGCTGTTGGGGATTTGCTCGATCGGTTCACCTTTATCTAACCAGACTTCTAAAATCTGATTAGGAGGCATTTTTTCTAAGCAAAGCTTAGTCCGCACAAAATTCAAGGGGCAGGGGGTGCCCCGCAGATCAAGCTGTTCATGGGGAGTTGAGTTCATAAGTTATTTAAACAGGCCGCCTAAAAAGTTTTCGATGCCGCCTTTACCTACTTTTTCACCGCGAATTTTCACTAGTTTTTCCAGTAACTCGCGCTCCTCAGCACTGACTTTGCCAGGAATCTCCACTTTGAGAGTCACCAAATGGTCACCACGGCTGACATCGTTACCCAAACGCGGCACACCTTTGCTAGTCAGAGTCATGACCGTATTGGGTTGAGTACCTGGCTCGATCGTTGCTTCCAAAGGTCCATCGACGGTATCAATTTCGATATGGCTGCCCAAAATAGCCTGTAGATAGCTGATTTGCACTACCGACAAGATATTGATGCCTTCCCGACGGAACTGGCGGTCTTCGGCCACCATTAGGTACACATACAAATCACCCGGAGGGCCACCGCGCATTCCGGCATCGCCTTCACGGGAGACTCGCAGCCGAGTGCCGTTGTCTACGCCTTTAGGAATAGTAATTTCTAATTTCTTAGTTTCTTGCTTGCGACCAGCGCCGTTACAAGAATCACACTTATCTTCAATTACTTGGCCTTCACCATTGCAGGTAGGGCAGGCGGCTACTTGGTTAAAGGTGCCAAAAGGAGTTTTAGTCGATCGGCGAACCTGACCCACCCCATTACAAGTAATACAGGTCTTAGGTTGACTGCCTGGTTTGCCGCCAGTGCCGGTACAAACCCCGCAGGTTTCTAGGTGCGGAATCCGAATTTCTTTCCGTCCACCAAATACCGCTTCCCGAAAATCTAGCTTTAGATCCAAGCGCAGATCTTCACCTCGCACCGGGCCATTCCGCCGACGGCCACCGCCGCCTTGGCCTTGGGCACCACCAAAGCCGCCAAAAAATGTCTCAAAGATGTCGGCCAAGCCGCCCATATCACCAAAATCGCCGTAGCCTTGACCACCGGCACCGGCATTGATGCCAGCTTCACCAAACTGGTCGAAGCGTGCCCGAATTTCTGGATCAGAAAGTACTTCGTTAGCACGAGAAACTTCCTTAAACATGTCTTCCGCACCGGGCTCTTGGTTCACATCTGGGTGATACTTGCGAGCCAAACGACGATAAGCGCGTTTGATTTCTTCTTGATCGGCGTTACGGCTGATGCCTAGAGTTTCGTAATAGTCGCGTGCCATAAATTAAGTTCTGTCACAAGTGGGAAGTTAGCGGGCAGTCATAGCGAAACTGCCAGCTTCACTCTACCGCAAATCCTGATGGACTGAAAAGGTCTTGACACTCCCCATTTTAAAAAAACGAGGATTCTTAAGCCGATCTATTTATCGCTTAAAGGCTTAGTCAATGCGCCCCTAGACAGTTTGACCGAAGCCATTCTGCTTACTTTTATTTGAGTTAGCCGGTTGGGTCTTTCACCAATTTTTAGGCCAGTCTTAACCTTATCACAAAGTGCCGTATGGGGGTGAACCTGCCAGCGTTCTTTTTGTGTTTCCCGCACAAATTTTTGGCGTAGTGTTAGAATAGACCACCAAAAGATCGATCCATTTTCCGGTCTGGGCAACACCAGGAAATAGATTCACCGGCAGTAAACGGATCAATCATTGTTTTGGTTATCCCTATTCCACAACTTCATAATCGGTGGCGGCAGTTTCGTCATCATCAAAATCCACCGTCAGAGTACTGGCTACTTTGCGATGACCGTTAGCAACCCCAGATGGAGGCGCTGGAGCTGGGGGCGGTGGGGGCGGCGAGTTGCGTCGGGGATTAGTTTTGAGTTCGTTTGGTTCGGCGAAGCGCTGACCATCGGCCTGTTGATACACAGCGCTACCCAATTGCAGAATTTTCTGCTGGAGCCGATCGATCATCCCTTGGATGTTATCAATATTGGCACTGGGTTCTAACATGGCCATTTGCAGCTCAGAGACAGCCTCATCTACTGATACTTGTAAGTTAGGCGCAATTAAGTGACCGTTGTCGCGCAGAGTGCTTTCGTAACTGTAGATCATTGCCTGAGATTGGTTGTTCAACTCTACCAATTGCAGTCTACGCCAGTCGTCTTGAGCGTTAGATTCAGCTTCGCGTTTCATGCGATCGATATCTAAAGGCGCTAAACCACCAGTGTTGCTAATCGCAATGGTTTGCTCGCGGCCAGTGCCTTTATCTTGAGCCGAGACCCGGAGAATGCCATTTACATCAATTTCAAAAGTTACTTCGATTTTAGGTACACCGCGTGGGGCAGGGGGAATGCCTTGAAGCAAGAATTTGCCTAAGCTCTTGTTGTCCCGTGCCATTGCCCGTTCGCCTTGCAGCACATGAATTTCTACCGAAGTTTGGCCATCGATCGCTGTCGAAAATTCCTGCGATTTACTGGTAGGAATGGTGGTATTGCGTTCAATAACTTTAGTACAGACTTCACCCAATGTTTCAATGCCCATCGACAAAGGCGTAACATCTAGCAATAAAACATCTTTGACATCGCCGCTTACTACTCCGGCCTGAATTGCCGCTCCCATAGCGATCGCTTCGTCGGGGTTAATCGATCGATCTAGTTCTTTGCCACCAAAAAAGCTTTGTAGGGCTTTTTGCACGGCAGGAATGCGAGTAGAACCACCGACTAGCAAAATTCGATCGATTTCGTTAACGCTCATATCTGCATCTTTCAATGCCCGCGTAACTGGATCGAGAGTGGCATCAATCAAATGCTGTACCATTTCCTCGAACTGACTGCGGCTCAGCTCTACTTCTAAGTGCTTCGGTCCACTGGCATCAGCAGCAATAAAGGGCAAGTTAATGGAGGTGTTAGCTCTGGTCGAAAGTTCAACCTTGGCTTTTTCAGCGGCTTCCCGCAACCGCTGCAAGGCCATTTTGTCTCGTTGCAGGTCAATGCCTTCTTTAGTCCGAAAATCTTTGCTCAACCAGCGCACGATTTCGTTATCAAAATCATCACCGCCCAAGTGGTTGTTACCACAAGTCGATTTAACTTCAAATACACCATCACCCAAATACAAAATAGACACATCAAAGGTACCGCCACCCAGGTCAAAGACCAAAATGCACTGCTGCTTATCCATTTTGTCTAACCCGTAGGCTAGAGCGGCAGCAGTCGGCTCATTAATAATGCGTAAGACTTCTAGACCGGCGATCGTGCCAGCATCTTTGGTGGCTTGGCGCTGAGCGTCAGTGAAATAGGCCGGGACAGTGATTACGGCTTGATCTACGGTAGTACCTAAAAAGTCTTCGGCATCGCGCTTGAGCTTTTGTAAAATCATTGCCGATACTTCTTGGGGCGTGTAACTGCGACCTCGGATTTGCACATCCACGGTGTTTTCACGACCTTTGCTGCAATTGTATGGCACCCGACTGCGCTCGGTTTCGGTGTCGTCCCAGCGTCTGCCAATAAAGCGTTTAATGCTGTAAACGGTGTTTTCAGCATTGGTTACGCCTTGGCGTTTGGCCAATTGGCCAATCAGATTTTCGCCACCTTTGGCAAATCCCACCACGCTAGGTGTCGTCCGTGCGCCTTCGCTGTTAGCGATTACTACGGGTAAACCGCCTTCGAGAATTGCCAGGCAACTGTTAGTAGTGCCGAGGTCGATGCCAATTACTTTTGCCATAAACTTGCCTTAAAAATAGGGCAATCGAGATGTAAACAATAAAAAATCACAAACTAGCCTGACTTTAAGGCTCGAAATTTTCCAGCCCAGTAGCAGCATCTTCTGCCGAGAGCTGTTCGATCGGAGCGGCCACTTTCACCAAAGCATGGCGCAAGATTTTGTCTCCAAGGAAATAACCTCGCTGCAGCTCCTCAATTACCGTGCCTTCTGGGTGTTCTTCGGTAGGCTGGCGCATGACTGCTTCATGGAGGTTTGGATCAAACATTTGTCCTTCGGGACGCATGGGAGAAACTCCAGATTTTTTCAGAGTGTCTACTAGTTGCTTATATACTCCTTGATAGCTTTTATGGATTTCTAGCTCCCCGTCATTTTGAGGTTTGATTTGGGTACGTGCCCGTTCAAAGTTGTCTACTACCGATAGTACATCAGTAATGGTGTTACATTTAATGCGCAGTTCCAGCTCTTCTTTTTCTTTGGCGGTGCGCTTACGAAAATTATCAAAGTCGGCGGCAATGCGCACATACTGATTGAGGGCAGTATCTTTCTGCTCAGTTAATTCAGCAAGGCGACTACTCAAGGTCGTGAGTTCGGCTTCTGGGCTTTCGGCCTGAATCTCGGTGGCCTCTGGTTCATTGGCTATGTCAAGAGCCTCTAAGTTTTCAGGGGTTTCGGAGATGTTTTCAGAAACGTTTTCGGTAGGGGGAGACTGGGGGTCGATTTCACTCATCATAAATATTCCGATTAACAACTTGCTAGCGGGGATGCATTAGCCACTGTAAAACATTTTTGGCTCAGTTTACATGTAAATGCCCGTCAGCTAAGGGGTGGTGAGCAGAGGTGAAACACAGGAGTTACCAACAAACTTCAATTTAAACTTCAACAGAATCAGTAAGATTCGGGGAAATAATCGAAACTGTGGGCTTCTACGTCTAGGTTATTGTTCCCAGTCGGTAGGTCAGAGTAACACTCAGTTATTATTGTTGCTTTACCATCTGAAGATGTTGCAACGTGGGATCACTGTTGCCAACGATATCGCCACCGCTGCTTAGAATTCCTTTTAAATAGTCGATCGATTGCGCTGTCACAATTTCGCCAGGAATCAGTACCGGAATGCCGGGTGGATAAGGACAAACTAGTTCGGCAGAGATGCGATCGACTGCCTGAGCAATGGGCACAGTTTCTAAAGCCGCAAAAAAGGCCGATCGGGGAGTAATGGCTGGGGTGGTAATCAAGGGAGATTGCCAATCGATGGGGGCAATTTCTATCTCAGCACGAGCCTGCTGTGCCAACCCACGCATTCCAGCCACCAGCATTTCGATGTCCCATTCTCGATTGCCAATGCTGAGAATAAAAGTGAGGTGTCGCTGGGAAGGCATTTCGGCCACCACCTGATATTGATCGCAAAGAATTTCGTCGGCTTCATAGCCACTGTAGCCCAAGCCAGAGGTCGTGATTGTGAGACGAGTGGGGTCAAAGTAACGACAGCCCGGTTGGGTTCTGGCCAGATCTAAGACCAACAGATCAGGAATATTACTGAGTTCCGATCGAGCTTTTTGAGTGAGTGCTAGAGTTCGATCGAGTAATTCCCGCCCATAGGTGGCCATTTGGGCTTGGGCGCTGTCTAATGAAGCCAGCAGTAAGTAGCTGGGGCTGCTGGTTTGGATAATTTGCAGGCAGCGATCGACTCGACCGATATCTATCAAATCACCCTGCACATGCAGCATCGCGGCTTGGGTGAGGGCACCGAGGGTTTTGTGGGTGGACTGGATCACTAAATCAGCGCCCAGTGCCAAGGCTGAAGGTGGCAGCTCGGGATGGAAACCCAGATGTGCGCCGTGGGCGGCATCGACTAACAAAGGAATGCCGTGTTGATGGGCGATCTCGGCCATGGCGGCTAAGTCCCCACAGACTCCGTAGTAGGTAGGGGCGACCACCATGATCGCTTTGATCTGGGGGTATTCCTTTAAGGCCAGGGCGATCGACTCGGGGGTAATGCTATGAGCAATATCTAGTTCAGCGACATACTCGGGCTGCAGAAAGATCGGCACTGCGCCACTGTGAATCAATCCGGCAATGATCGATCGATGGATATTGCGGGGCAGCAGAATTTGATCACCTGGTTGACAGGTGGCCAGGATAGCCGCCATTACTCCGCCGCTGGTGCCGTTTACTAAGTAACGGGTATAAGTGGCTCCGAAGGTTTGAGCGGCGAGGTTTTGGGAGGCGGCGATCGCGCCGCTGGGTGCTGCTAGGTTATCGAGTCCGGGGATTTCGGGCAAATCAAGTTTTAATCCGGCAGTCTGTAATAGCTCAGTAAACTCTGCCCCCATCCCCCAGCCGTGTTTGTGGCCGGGGGTATAAAAAGGAGCGTGCTCAGTATTTGTCCACTGTTGCAGAGATTTAATAATTGGGGTGGTCATAGACCTAGCTTCGATCGCATGTCGGCATCTTTGCCCCGCATGCCACTGATCACGGCCACACCGTCTTTCACGAACATGGGACGTTTAATCAGCATGGCATCTTTGGCGAAAGCCGCTGCCCACTGCTCATCTGTCCAATCTTGCTTTTCTTCACCCAGGGCGCGATAGGAGAGGCCAGAGGTGTTGCGTAAGGGCTTTGAACCAAGGGCTGTTACCCAGGCAGTAGTTTCTGCTAGTGTGGGAGCCTGCTCTTTGGTGTTGATAAATTCGTAGGTGGCATCGGCACTATCTAACCATTGGATGGCTTTCTTGCAGGTGCCGCAGTTGGGAATGCCGTAGACTTTGATGCTCATAGTTTCGATATTGGCTTAACTTGGCAATCATCTTACTTCAGGGCTTAAGCCTTTGATCGATTTTAATAATGTCAGTGATCTAAAAATAATGTGGGTGAGACGTTGAAGAATTCGCCGAGGGCCTTGGCTTGAGCTTTGCTGGTCGAGTGCTGCTCGATCGGTTAGTTTTAGGGTGAATTTAGGGGATGACATCGGGGTTTGGTTTTCTGCCGATGGCAGCGTGGTTACGGGCTTCGCTTTCTATTTTGTTGAGTAGTTCTGGGGTGTAGGGTGTGACTCGTCCTGCGGCGATGTCTGCGTCACCTAGGCGTAGGGTGTTCAAGAGTCTTTCTTGTTTGTCTTCTTCGCGTTCTCTTGCTCGTCTTACTGCATCTTGCACGGCTTCGGCTTCGCTGCGGAAGATACCATTTTTCACGGATTCTTTGATGAATTTTTCATCGACTGGGGCTAGTTCGATGTGCATGGATTACACCATCTATGAATACGATTAGTACATAAATCATACAAGAATTGGCCAGAAAGTTGGTAGTTTTAACCAATTGATTAAGGTTCAACTGCTCTACGCCAAAAAATTGTTGTTGTAATACTCCTGATTTGCATTAGTGGACTGCGAATACATAGGTAACGAATCAAAATCTTCTTATGCACACCATCGCTTCCCTTAAGGCAGAGCATAAAACCCTCGTCGCGGCCAAAGCTGCACATCAGGTTAAAGCCACTAGTTGGCAATCCCTAGTTAACAAGCTCAACATCACCTCTGAGGCAAAACCTTTGAGCGTTGCCGAACTTAAAACCGTCATGTATCAAAAATTCTCGGTAGCGAGCACCACAGAATTACGTAAATCAAAATCTTTTGCTATGGCGATCGATGGACTTGATCCACTAAACTTCACCCTCAAGTCCACCTGGGAAAACCTCTATCGTCAGTTCATCGACATCTTGCCTCACGAAAAATCAGAGCAGGGTGGTAACTGTATCAATGGTGTAGATATTTTTAAATACTTCCGCCCCTGGCAGGTATTTGGACTCAATGGCAAAAATGCTAGCAAAGCCGACATCAAGGCTTCTTATCGCAATCTTTCCAAGGTCTACCACCCCGATGTTCCCATTACTGGTAGTGCCGTGATATTTGATCGCATCACCACCATGTACAACAGCATCAGTGCGGAGGCGTAGTCATGGCAAAATCAGCAAACCCCGAAAAATTCACCATCAGCGCTGCTGAACTCGCTAAGGGTCTAAGTATCAGTGTCGAAAAACTCTACAAAATCATCGAATTCTTTGATGCCGACTCCAAAGATGAGTGGGAATTAAAGGAAGAAGAGCACTTCGTCTGGCTCATCAAGAGCAAAGGTACTCGCCTATTTTCAGAATTTGGAGCCTTTTCGATCGCTAAATATTTAGATGTGACTCAAAGGCAAAGTCCTTGGGCAAAGTTCAAAGAATTTATCTTCGGCCACAAAGCCAAGCTACGTAACGCTCTAGTTCAAAAACAAATCATCAATAATAGCGAGTCTTTTCTTATCCGTTATGGCCAAGGGTATGTCAGTAAAAAAGATGCTGTCAAAATTTTGGTCACAAGTTACACCAGATTCAACAAGGCTTTTGAAGATTTAAAAACCTCCGATATGTCAATGCAAATCGACAAAGATTTTGCAGATATTGAAGGCGAAAGATATTATAGCCTGACCGGTTTGTGGCGTATTTCCCAACTACTCGGCAAAGAGTTGAAATCAAAAGACCGTCAAGCATGGTGTGAGGCTGTTGCCGTCGCTGGTCCCAAGGTGATGAAAGCAATCCTCGATCACAGAGCAGCACTCGAATCTCGCGTTCAAGCAGCCAAGAATGCGGCTAAAAAAAGAGACAAAGACAGGTGCCAGTTCACCGGTCAAAGGTCTACGGCTGCCAAGCCGATCGACATTGCCGGACACCACATCTTCTGTCGCCACCACTACCCAGATCTAGCTACCTCGCCAGACAACGTAATCACCTTAACTGAAGCAGTACATCGTGATTTTCATGGCTGGAATGGAGGTCAAAAGAAATCTTGCACAGTCCAATCTCTGATTGAGTTCCTTGATCTGCATTACCCGAATGCTACAGAAGCCTCTATTCGCCTGCACCATGTCAGAAAAATATACGCCCACCTAGAACCAGCTAAAAAGAAGGAAGCTGTTGGCGCAAAATAGGTTGTAGACAGACTAGTACTCGCTTTTTATAGACGAGTACTAGGTAATATTGACTTGATAGCCTCTTTAACAGGTTGCTCAACCAATACTCCCATAAAACCTCCTATGCCTAATGAAGTTACTACAGCGACCGCTGTTAACCACATTGGTACATTCCGAGATAATTTTTTTAAATCGCCAGTTAGACGGACATTTAATCCTTCTACTTGCTGAAGCCGTTTTGTTAAGCTGGGGTCTTGAACATACTCTACTCGCGGTTTTGCATTATTTTGACTTGATAAACTGGCATTTGAACGCATTAACTGACCAAGCTTCTCTTTCCAGCCTTTTCTTTCATAATCAGAGAGTAGTTTAATTGTGTCTCTGGCTAGGAAACTTGGGACATGACCATCAGGCATCCCAATCTCATGAACAATGCCATGGTGAATATTGCATAGCCAAATAAGATCTTCTGGTTCTACGTCATACCAGTTCTTGTATTGAAGGTGATGCAACTCCAAGTTTTCTTCTGCCTCGCAGAATTCACATTTCTTTCCGCGAAACTTTGTCATATCAGATCTCAATGCTGCCCAGTGCCTTGAATTCAGATATTTTTCATTGTAAAGACCTTTGAAATTTCCTGTTTCTATTGCTTTTTGGCGAATTTGCTTGGCTTCAGCAATTATAGTTAAGTTCATAAACACCCTCTACTCAATGAATTTGACAAATCGCTAGTATAGCAAAGGATTAAAATTTTTGCCTTTTAGCACAAGTTATCTAGCTTTCAATCCAATCGAATCCAGAAGGTCTTTCACCGTTTTTATTGTCAATAAATGAACTAGCGACCTGAGCTGCAATCTGACGATCAATAAAATAGCTCCGTGGCAAAGTCCAAGGATTACCACCAAGCTTGATAGTAACTTCATCTTCTAATTGTGGGCTTTGCAGATCTCTACACATCACAAATTGTAAGGTTTTTGGCTCATTAAACTGGACGTACACCCCAAAAGGCTCTCTCAACATAAGAACCATTTCAGAAATCGTATAGCCATCATCATCTAGATACTTGATCATGGCATCCGTAGAGCCACTTTCCCAGTAGGATGAAGGTTGTTCTAGAATCAAGCTACTAATATAATTGGCATTAGGATCTTCGATTCTTTCCTCGGAAGGAGTATAAAAAATACTTTTCATAGGTTTACTCCACAATTTTGGCTGTAGTGCCTGTTCTTACTACCTTAAAAACTCTGCTGGGAGAAATTACAGTTAGTTCATCTATTTTGAAAAGTCTTACCAAAACCGATAATCCATTCGTTCCAGCACATTGGTTACATGGAGGCCTATCCACGTGTAGCACCAGAACTTTTGGTAGCTGCCCATATCTTTCAGTTGCCCGCATTAATGAGTGAGATTCAGCATGTAGAAACGGCTGAGCAACCAGATTCATCATTTTACCTTCATATTCTTTCAGTTCATTCTGCACTCTTGTAAAATATTTTTTTCTTAAATCCAAACCCACATTTGCTTCCCCTAACTCTTTGGCAGCTTTTGTCTGTGCACCAGAATTGACTCCGAAAACCTTATCAATACCTTTTCCTGTAACATACGCAACAGTATCATCTGTTTCAGAAAGATTGGTTTTACTCCTAAACCTTTGAAGTGTATCTTTGTCTAGAGGAATGTCTGACACTGCCGAGAGAAATATTCTGTCATCCACAACATCCAGATTTTTATTACTGAAAAAGTTGAGATTTTTTATATCCCCCGTCACATGCAGTCGAGACAGCGTAGGTTGAGTACTCAGAAATAGGCTAGCTAGAGAAGCACCCGCTATTGCAGCAGCCTTAGATATCCACGACTTGTTCAGAAGCATCTTTTGTAAATAAATAAACTTTCACTAGAACAATAACTTGTGTAGAGTTATTTGTCAAGAGACTATAATAATTTCAGCAAACAAACCATCTGGTTTACTAGTTTCAGTCAACATTTCTGCGCCCACGGCTTCTCCATCCTTATCTTCTTGTCCAAAACCGCATCCAGCTCACCCCCAATACAGCAGAGAAGAAATGTGCTAAGATTTATGTCTTTTCTTTGGACTTAAATAATAATTTTAGTATTGCCATGTGAAAGGTCGGTATTGAAATTGGGAGGTAATAATGAAGAATATTCAAGTCATTGATGGCGCTATTAATTGCGCCTATGATATCTATGCTGCAACAGAAGAAGATTTTCTGTTGATTTTCCCCGGATCGGGTCAAGATATTCAATTTATTGAGGATATCAAAGATCAAGAAAGCGCTGTTCAGGCATTATCTAGGCTTTGGCAAAAGCGTTTATCTAAGCCAGATATCCAGGGGATTCATGGTACTTTATTTTACGAGCTGCCTGCAAAAAAAACAGTTTTATCCTAATAAACGGGACAATGATATTACAGTAGAATTGGGTCGTGCACAGGTTTAAAATACAAGTCACCATCCCAGCAGCAGCTATAATAAATCATCGGTTCTCTAGATGTGGAGATAATTCCCATGACGATTGCCAAATCATCGCCCCTTTTATCATTACCCGATCATACGCAGTTGCCAGAGTCGGATGGTACGTTTGTGAAAAATTTTCAAGAGCATCCGCAAAGCATATTGCTTACTAGTTCTATCATGCCAATATTGGAGCGGCTGCATGCTGATGGTCGTTATGCGATCGGTCAAGACAGTGGTATCTATTGGCGGTTAGTTGAGCCACCAGAGCGAGGGGCGGAAGCGCCCGATTGGTTTTATGTGGCTAACGTATCTCCTGATTTAGATGGTAAGTATCGTCGCTCTTACGTGATGTGGAAGGAGTTGGTAATTCCGACGATCGCCATTGAGTTTGTTTCGGGTGATGGTTCTGAAGAACGAGATGCTACTGCGCCTACCGGTGATTCTAAGGCTGGTAAGTTTTGGGTTTATGAGCAGGCGATTCAGATTCCTTTTTATGCGATTTATGAGGCAGATAAAGCAGCAGTGGAGGTTTATGAGTTGGTGAATGGGAGATATCAACGAGTTGCTGCTAATCAGCGAGGACATTATCCAATTGCACCGATGGGCGTGGAGTTGGGCATTTGGCAGGGGGAATATCTTAATCAAGATTTTCCTTGGTTGCGTTGGTGGGATAGTGCGGGGAATTTGTTGTTGGCTGGTGATGAGTTGGCTAAGCGGGAATTGCTGCGTGCGGAGCGAGAATCTTTACGGGCGGAGCGGGCATTTGAGCAGGTGGCAGAGGAGAGGCAGCGAACTGAACAGGAAAGACAACGAGCCGATCGATTGGCCGCAAAGCTACGAGAACTGGGGATTGATGCGGAAGATGCTTAAATGCCCATAAAATTTGTTCGATCGCAGTGAGTTTCTGCAATATTATGATGAGTAAGTTAGTAGTTCCTGGTGTCCCGGTGGAGCTGACTTGACTGCTCAATTTAGCTTAATTAGTAATATTAAAGGTAAATATTATGTTGTCGATAGACTTAATTAAATCATTGCAAAATTTGGACAGGGCTGACAAACTACATGCTATGCAAGTTTTGGTTTCAAATCTAGCACAAGAAGAAGCTAATTTACTAAAGCCATGGGTGGTCGGTGAGGTTTCTTCACCTTATGATTCATTTGATGCAGCAAGAACTATGCTAGATGTTTTAGAATAAGCTAAAATCAACAACTACAGTGATTCAATCAATCAATAGACTGAATCTCAAATTATTTGAATAACTATAAAGTAATTATGAAAGCACTTAAAGTCATGGCAATGATTGATAATGAGGGACAAATAGCCCTAGATCACCCACTTGTAACCGATCGAAATAGCCGCGTTGAAGTCATTGTGCTAATTCCAGAAGAGGAAGTTTTGAATGATCAATCGCAATCAGAGGTTTTAACCGATTTTCGGCAAGCTTGGCATGAAGCCATGACTGGACAAAGCATTCCGGTATCTCAAATGTGGGAAGGGCTTGAACATGACTGAGCAGCCTTACATTCAAGTTGCAGCCGCGCCAACCTTCAATCGTAATTTGCGCAAGCTCGCCAAGAAATATCGCAGTATTCGAAGTGATCTGCAACCCGTCATTGCACAACTGGAGCAGGGAGAATTATTAGGAGAGCAAATACCTGGGGTCGGTTATGCAGTTTTTAAGTTGAGAGTCCGAAATAGTGATACCCAAAAAGGTAAAAGTGGTGGCTATCGTTTAATTTATTATCTCAAAACAACAACAGCAATTATTTTGTTGACCATCTATGCAAAATCCGAACAAGTCGATATTGCCGCAGATGATGTACAGAGTATCATTGCCGACTACGATCGACAGATTATTATAAATCAAGAAGATGTCTCGGATAATAGTTAAAAATCATTCAAGCAGCACTATTATGATCGACCTCACCCCGAGCGATTAAGTTCACAGCTTCAATGACATCTTTAAATTCTCTGAAATGCTGACGAAAGCATAGTTAATCCGATAGCTCCGCTTGCGCCCTTGGCGATCGAACAATCAGACATTCGGGATGAATTTGACTGCGATCGATTTCCCAAACAACTTAACCAATGATAAGCCTCATCTGATAGGCTTGGTTTTTTAATAAACTGCATTCTTGCGAAATTCTTGACGCTGCGGATGATTTGTGTGTAAAAAATCGCACAGAGTCATAATTTTTTAGCGCGTTGATGATACATTTTTAGATCGCTATCCAGCGACCAGATAAACACTTCAGTCATAGGAAAACGGGCGCAGGCTTTATGGAATTCTTGAATGATGCTGAGATCACCAAAGCTTGTGCCTTCCTGCTTCTTAGGAGTTTTATTTTGACCTGTTAAGTTAGGAAATTGGTCAATCCATAACAATATTTTATCAGTTTTGGGGAATTGACACAGTTTCCAAGGGCTTGTTTCATTGAAAGCTGCTTTAACTTGTTCTACAAAATGCAGTGCGGTTTTTCTGCGAATGGTGCCATCACCATTTTGGGCAATGTGATTTCCTGTTTCAATAATTGTTGCCATCGGTAATAAAAACTCACATCCTAAGTCAATATAGGTTTGAAAATCCTCCAATACTTTTTTCCGTTCCTGATTACAATTGGGCACATTGAGAAAATTAAGGAAAATACTCGTATCAATCAAACAAACACTACTCATCTCAGTACTCCTGCAAATGTTTCAACCAGTCCATCGCTTGCTGTCTACGATCTTCTGGGGTGTGTGGAGACTTGATAAATCGATCGACTACTCCTTTAGTTACCAATTGACCGAGAGAGTCTTGAGATATCAAACCGGGGAATTCATCTAAATCTCCTAGCCTAACCAGACGACTATCTCCTACCAATGGATCGCGATAGCAAAATACTACGTCACCAAGAGCTGCATCTGGGATTGCGTCCATTAGTGCAGGATTATGGGTAGAAATTAAAACTTGTAAATTGCGCCGCTTGGCAATCTCTTGAATACTGGTAATAAGCGACTTAACACGACTAGGATGAACGCCATTATCAATTTCTTCTATGACTATTAGACTATCTTCTGTGGCTGAGAGCATAGCAGCAGCGATCGCAAGTACCCGCAGAGTGCCATCAGATAACAAAGCAGCTTCATAATTATGACGAGTATCACCAAAGGTTTCAGATAGACACACCATGACTTCGCCTCGCGGGCCAAAAATAAAGTCTAATTCATCGATCACTTGTTCTGGAAGGCTTTGAATGAGATTGAGAATTTCCTGTTTATTTTCTGGCTGATTTTCGCATAAGTGAAACAAGACGCTAGAAAGATTGACTCCATTTTCTTGTAAATGCCAATCTGATTTATAGCTATAATCCCGCATTTTAGCAGGTATGGCATCTAAAAATAATATATTCGGCAATATCTTGCGATATTGATGAATAGTTTCTGTGATTTTCTGACGATACAGTTCATAAGATCTTCCAGAAACCCAACGTGAGCGTGTATTATCTAATTGAGTAAACATCGCCATTTGATTGCTGCATACCACATACGAACTATTTTGACCTTCTGAAAAGCCGTCAAATATCACCTCGATTTCATGTGGCCATGAGGGATTATGCTGACGCTGAGCCATAGGATTGATTACGTATAAAGGAGGACTATTTACATCAGCTATCTCCTCACTAGTAATTTTCATTTCACCATTATTCACCCCAATTGTCAGGCTCAATTGATTCCATTCTTCTATGTCTACACGACAACCAATTGTAAAACTAGACTCTCCCCGATAGCATAAGTCATCAACTCGACCACGTATGACTCGATCAACATTAATCGCGGATTGAATAGTATTCAGTTGATGTCCATTTGCCAACCAACATAGAAAGCGTAGTCCTTCCAAGACATTACTTTTGCCCGAAGCATTAGCCCCGATGAGTAGGGTTAGAGAACCAAGCCGGAGGCTGCTTTTTCGATAACTTTTGAAATTAGCAAGGGTAAATTCTGTTAGCATGGCACTCACTTATAAACTTCCCATCTGTCTTTCTAGAGCTTGACGCACTAAACCCATTACATAGGGTAACTCAGATAGCCCCGCCAGTCCAACTTCTACATCTCCATTGCCCCATCTTCCTACCGCTGAGACATCTTTACAGATTCCTTTGGGGTCATTAATTTCGGGGAAGGGCATGTTTAGAGATATTCGCAGTCGCTTGGCCTGGGGGACAAAAATGCTTTATCGCTGTATTCGGAGTTATAGCCTGTCAGAGTGAGGTTTCCTAGCGTGTGCAAATAAGTCTGATGAATTCGTTGCCAGTCCTCTCCCAGTGAATCTTTCCATGCGGGGGAAAGGTTTTCGTTTTGGGGGAGGATATGTTCGATCGTATATTCGTCGATCGAGACTCGTTCTTTACGCTGATGATTTTCTAATCGTCGTAACCAGTAGCTACGGCTGCGAAATTTGTAGAGATCTTTGTTTTGAAATGCTCGCTTAAACTCTTCGTCACCTGGGAACCGGCGGTAGGAAGGGAGCAAGAGCAAGTTGGCTTGGATGCTTTCTAGGTAAAAATCTTTATTTAGAGCTTTGCCGAAGGTGGCAAAAGTTTTGTTCATGGAGTTGGTGGGAATCGCACAAATTGCCCGCCGGAAGACATAGGATTCCACTAATCGGACTGCTGTGAGAAAGTCTGCCTGACTCAGCAGTTTCAGGTCATAGTCTCGATAAAGCTCCATCAGGAAGGGGTAAGCGACATCTACCTTCAATTCTCGCAAATCTTGAAAGGCAATTTTGAGGGCAGCATTGGGTTCTGCACCCAAAGTCATGGCGCAAAAGTAGCGGGCATAATTCCGAATATCGGCAACTAGAGATTCTACGCCAGCCTCGGCTACGTGAGGCGATCGGGCATGTTGTTTGAAGGTATCGTAAACTTCACCGACGTTGGGGAGTGTGCCGGTTTTGACCGTGAGGAAGTAGCGCATGAAGCCATCAAAGTTGGTTACGTATGCTTCTTGACCGAATTCTATCTCCATTGGTCGCCAATACTTTTCATACAATTTGGTCTGAAGTTTGGGTTCGAGTCCCATGAGTATGTAGTTCCGAATCAAGTCGGCTTGGCTTAATTCTCGCCCAGTGGAGTTCATGCTCTCAAAAATTAGCTGAGGATTGTCATGATCGCGGGTCAGAGCAATATCGACTACGACCAGTTTAGCGAGTCCTTTACAGACTGTGATTAGGTCATCCTTGCAATCGTTGAGTAACTGCTCGAAGAGTTTAAAGTTTTCAGTGACCCGAATTGAGTAATCTTTGGGCAGTTCAGCTTGGTTCAGGATAGCAATTAGGGAGGTTTTATCGGTTTGTGAGAGGATTAATTTGAAGAGTTGTTCACCTTCTTCTTCTGGATTAAGCAGGTAGAAGTTGCGCAGTTTCCGCTGCGAAAAACCATCAAATGGTTCGCCACCACTTTCGAGGGCATTAGCGAGGGCGGCGATGAGAAGTGTGATGGTGGTAAGTCTTTGTTGTCCATCGATGACAAGTAGAGATGATTGGCTGGATACTTGGTACAGTCCTTGTTCGATGTAGACCACTGAGCCGACGAAATGGGCGGAAATGTCTTTGTTGGCTCCGGTGCGGAGGATGTCTTCCCACAGTTGACGACACTCTTTATCTGTCCAGGAGTAGGTGCGCTGGTAGATGGGAATCACGAATTGGGGAGATCGTTTGATAAAGGCGAGGAGATTGGCTTCGGTGGCTTTCATGTGGTTATCTCCTCTTGGAGCGGAATCTGAGCATCATTTTATAGTTCTCCTCTGGAGAAGCGATGTTGCTAATTTTAACTGAGTTTAGCAGTCGATCAATAATTTACCACTGCCCCCAAATATGAAGATCTGTCGCAATTTTGGAAACGCGGAACCGAAAAACCCGATCAATAGACTAATGTGATAGCAAAGTTCGGTTTTCCGAAATCAAGACTTTTGCAATTGTCTCTCTTCTATACCCATAATTTCGTGCCGTTGCCATGATTAAGTCTCTCGACCCCCGCGTTTATCAAATCGGTTTCCTCGGCTTGTTTTTGTTAGTGGGCATCGGTGCCCGCGATTGGTCACTGCAACCCACGGTGGTTGCCACCGCAATTATTGGCTGTGCTGTGAACCAGCTTATTGCTAAATCTATTTTTCAACCCAAAGAAAATCCTCTGCTCTCGCTACAGAGTTCGTTAATTACTAGTCTTGGTTTAGCCTTACTGTTGCGTACCAACCACCCCACTACGATGTTGATTGCCGCGACAGTGGCCATTTGGAGTAAGTTTTTGTTTCGTTGGGACGATAAACATTTCTTTAACCCAGCGAATATTGGCATTGTGGCAGTAGTTACCCTCACGGGTGATGCCTGGGTTTCCCCTGGTCAATGGGGCGAAGATTGGCTATATTTTTTGATGTTTTTGGCAGCGGGCAGCTTGGTGCTAAAAAAAGTTGGGCGTTGGGATACCAGCGTGGCTTTTTTGGCCTCTTATGCAGCAATGGAAGCAGCCCGATCGATCTACCTAGGCTGGACTTGGGATGTATGGGCGCACAAGATGATGAGTGGATCTTTGTTAATGTTTGCATTGTTTATGGTGACTGATCCTCGATCGATTCCCAATGCTAAGTCGGCGCGAATTGTGTGGTCGGTGGCGATCGCTGGGGCTACTTTTATCTTGCGCAACTATTACTACGTGCCCAGTGCAGTTTTTTATGCTCTGTTTATCATGTCACCACTGACGCTGATTTTAGATGCAGTTTGGTCGGCTCCGCAATTTTCGTGGCAAAAGCTGCATTCGTCATTCACCTTTAAAACTAAATTAGAAGCGTAACTTGTCATGAAAATATTGATTAGAACTCTGACCAGCTTGGTTTTAGCGGTAGTTTTGCTATTGACATTTGCGGTGCCAGCTTGGGCTTTTTGTGGCTTTTATGTCGGCGGAGCCGATGCCAAAATTTTCAATGAGTCTTCTCAGGTGATTATTGCTCACCAAGATGACAAAACTATTTTGACCATGGCTAATGACTTTCAAGGAGCAGTTAAAGATTTTGCTTTGGTTGTGCCGGTGCCGGTGGCAATCAAGCGAGAGCAAGTAAATATTGGCGATAAAGAGGTTATCAAAAAGCTCGATGCTTTTAGTCAGCCTCGGTTGGTCGAATACAATGACCCAAACCCCTGTGAACCAATTAGAAGATCTCGATCGAGCATTACTGTCGATTCTTCGTCTGATGTGACACAAGAAAGTGCCGCAGGTGCTCGGACAGCGAGAGACCTAGGAGTAACGATCGAAGACAAGTTTAAGGTTAACGAATACGAAATATTGATTTTGAGTGCCAAAGAATCTGATGGCCTAGAAACGTGGCTACGTAATAATGGCTATCAAATTCCCAGGGGAGCCAGCGAAGTATTAAAGCCATACATTCGCCAGAATATGAAGTTCTTTGTGGCCAAAGTAGATCTGAAGGAGTTCGATCGAACTGGCCAAAGCTTTTTACGACCAATCCAGATTGCTTACCAATCACCCAAATTCATGCTGCCAATTCGCTTAGGAATGCTGAATGCCAAAGGCGATCAAGATTTAGTGGCCTATATTCTTTCTGCTAAAGGCCAAGTGGAAGTTTCTAACTATCGGACTGTTAAAGTTCCGACCGGGACTGAAATTCCAGAATTTGTCAAAAATGACTTTGGGAGGTTTTACAAATCTACTTTTCAACGTGCCTATGAGCAAGAAAACAAAAAAGTGGCTTTCTTGGAATACGCCTGGGATGTGAGCAACTGCGATCCTTGTTCTACTACACCGCCAAGCGCTGAGGAGCTGCGTAAAGCTGGGGTCTTTTGGGGCAATGACCATGATGTCAACGTTCTGCCTCGGCGCAGTCGGCCTCTCCAGAGTAGTACTTTTATTACCCGTTTGCACGTGCGCTATTCCCGCGCTCAATTTGCCGAAGATTTAGTGTTTCAAGAAACCAGCAACCGCGATAACTTCCAGGGACGCTATGTGATGAATCATCCCTACCGGGGCACTTTGACCTGTGCGGCGGCTCAAAATTATCAGCGCAAAGTAACCGATCGACAGCAGCAAGAAGCTCAAAATTTAGCCAAGCTAACCGGCTGGAACATTGCAGATATCAAAAAACAGATTCAGCCTTTGACCGCGTTTAAGCCCACAAGTGGTGGCAACGAACCATTCTGGCCGTGGAAATAGCCCACTGGGGTTCATTTTTGTTCATCCACCCATAAAATCACCATGAAAAAACTGCTCAATTTAATCTGCAAACCGCTATTCAGCCTATTGCTAACCTTGGTGCTAACTCTGTCGAATGTCACTGAAGCCAGTGCTTTCTGTGGCTTCTATGTGGGCGGAGCCGATGCCAAGCTGTTTAACGAAGCATCTCAGGTAATTATTGCCCACAAAGATAACAAAACTATCTTGACCATGGCTAATGACTTTCAAGGAGCAGTCAAAGATTTTGCCTTAGTAGTGCCAGTCCCCGTCGCCATCAAGCGCGAGCAAGTCAATATTGGCAGCAGAGAAATTATCAAAAAGCTGGACACTTTTAGTCAGCCGCGTTTGGTGGAGTATAACGACCCCGACCCTTGTGAACCACCCCGACCCGTCTTTGAACGCGCTGGCGCGATTCGTCAGAATGAGTTGGTCCGTCCAGCACCTGCTGCCAGAAAAATCAGGGGCAATTTGGGGGTGACGATCGAAGACCAGTTCAAAGTCAAAGAATACGAAATCTTGATCTTGAGCGCTAAAGAATCGGATGGATTAGAAACCTGGCTGCGTATTAATGGCTATCAGATTCCTAAAGGAGCCAGCCAAGTACTCAAACCATACATTCGCCAAAAAATGAAGTTCTTTGTGGCCAAAATAGACTTGAAAGAATTCAAGAAAACTGGCCAGACTGATTTGCGGCCCTTACAAATTGCCTACCAATCACCCAAATTCATGTTGCCAATTCGCTTGGGAATGCTCAACGCCAAAGGTGATCAAGACTTAGTAGCCTATATTCTTTCTGCCAAAGGCCAAGTGGAAGTCGCCAACTACCGCACGGTCAAAGTCCCCACTGGCCAAGAAATCCCAGAATTTGTCAAAGAAGACTTCGGCAAGTTTTATAAAACCACTTTTCAGCGCTCCTATGAAAAAGAAAATAAAAAAGTGGCCTTCTTGGAATACGCCTGGGATGTCAGCAACTGCGACCCTTGTTCCACTACGCCACCCGATAGCGAAGAGCTAAAAAAAGCTGGGGTGTTTTGGCAAGAGGGCAATGATCGTACCTTCATTACTCGCCTGCATGTGCGCTATTCCCGCAGTAAATTTGCCGAAGACCTAGTATTTCAAGAAACCAGCAACCAAGATAACTTCCAAGGTCGCTATGTGATGACTCATCCCTTCCGAGGTCAGACAACTTGTTCTGCTGCCAATCAATACCGTCAGCAAGTAAGCAAACGCCAAGAAAAAGAAGTGCAGAATCTAAGTCAACTCACCGGTTGGCCGGTGGCAGATCTGCGCAAACGAATTCAGCCATTGATCGCTAGTACTTCACTGAAAAAAGTCGACGACCAACCCTTCTGGCCATGGGCGCAGCCATAGAACTCACTGGAATTGGGCGAACAGGGATGACGCTTGTTCCCCAAGCTGGTAAACCTTTGCCGAGAGTGTCAGAATGGTGTTATTGCCGATTTTGCCATTCTCAAAATTTATGTCCAGCGTTTCGCCTTGTCCCGTCCCTAAAGAACAGCAACCCATTAACGAATACCAAGATCTCCAGACATCTTGGTTTTTTGGCTGGGGGAAACTAGATCGATCGACATACTCATTTAAACTGCTGAAAATTTGGCTGTTTGGTCTGATTATTACCATGCCCATTGCCGATGTCAGCTTTAGTTGGCAGCGGCAATCTTTGTATTTTGCTTTGGCTGGAATGGGTGGCGCGCTAATTTTTGTAGCACTCACCGCAGCTTATTTATACTCTGGCTGGTCTCATGTCGATCGCCGACTGCGCTCCGAAAGCGTTGTATACGAAGAATCGGGCTGGTACGATGGTCAAACCTGGACAAAAACAGCAGAAATATTAGCACGCGATCGACTCTTGGCTATCCATGAAGTCCAGCCCGTGATCAAACGGATCAAACTCACTTTTTTAGCTTTGCTCGGGACAATCTCGATCGGATCAATCATTTGGCAGATAGGTAATTTTATATGACCGATAACGAGAATATTTCACCAGATCTATGGCAATCGAAGCCCTGGTGGTGCCAACCTTGGACAATTATTTTGACCGGGGTGTTGATAGTTTCAGGTAGTTGGTTCGCGTTGCATATTTTCTGGATCACTTTGCCTATAGCAGTATTGATCGCAGTATGGTGGCTGTATTTTCTGGTATTGGTGCCTCGGATGCTGGGGCAAATGGCCTTAGACAATGCGGCTCGTTCCAAAATAACTTAATTTCTCCAGGCTTCCTAGGTGCTAAGGTACACTGCACAAGTGCATCCTTACATATACGGTGAATAATCAATGGGTGAAAATAGTCAGTTAGTTCTTGCTGGAGTTTTGCTCAGCCTCATTGTGATCCATTTGGCCAGTAAAGTAGGCGGTGAAATTTGTGTAAGACTCAATTTACCGCCGGTTTTGGGTGAGTTGCTGGGTGGCGTGGTAGTTGGGGTTTCGGCCTTGCGCTTAATTATTTTTCCAGACGGCAACCTCGACGCGGGAGCCTCCTTAATTATTCTGCTGCTGCAAAATACTGCCGGATTAGCGCCCGAGGCTGCTAATAGCGTGTTCGATCGACAGTCAGAAGTCATCTCGGTACTGTCAGAAATTGGCGTAATTATTCTACTTTTTGAAATTGGCTTAGAATCTAGCCTCACCGAATTACTAAAAGTTGGCTCCCAAGCAGCCATGGTCGCGGTAGTCGGCGTGGCTGCACCTTTTGCTGGTGGGGTTTTGGGGATGATTTATATTTTTCATGCACCCCCAATCGTGGCAATTTTTGCCGCAGCCGCTCTGACTGCTACCAGCATTGGCATTACCGCCAAAGTGCTCTCCCAAATTGGTCGCATCAATACCCCTGAAGGCCAAATTATCATTGGGGCAGCGATCTTAGATGATATCTTAGGGCTGATTGTGTTAGCAGTGGTGTCTGGCCTAGGTCAAACCGGCAAAATAGATGTGGGCGGTATTTTATATCTGATCATCACAGCTAGCGCCTTTTTGGTGGGTTCTATCTTCATTGGGCGGGCAATAACTCCTTTGTTGGCTAAAATAGTAGATACCCTGCAAACCAGGGGACAGTTGATTGTGGTGTCACTGATTTTTGCTTTTAGTTTGGCTTATATAGCCACAGCGATTCATTTAGAAGGTATCTTAGGCTCTTTTGCCGCTGGTTTAGTGCTAGCAGAAACCGAAAAACGGGAGGGAATTGTGACTAATCTCACCCCCTTAGCCGATGCTGTTGTCCCAATATTCTTTGTGGTGGTGGGGGCAAAGACTGACTTATCCGTCTTGAACCCGATCGATCCAGTTAACCGAGAAGGACTGCTTATTGCCCTCTTTCTGATTGTGGTGGCCGTGTTAGGTAAAGTAATCACTGGCTTGGTGGTATTTGGGAAACCCGAAATTAATCGGCTAGCGATCGGCGTGGGGATGATTCCACGCGGTGAAGTGGGCTTGATTTTTGTCAGCGTTGGTGCAACCAGCGGCATCTTACCACCTGCGACTCAAGCTGGGGTGGTGGTGATGGTAATATTTACCACTTTTCTCGCACCTCCGCTACTGCGACTAGTGTTTAAAGACACTCCGTTGACTGCACAAAAACTACTAGAATAATTAGTTTTTGTGCAGGCAGACAAATAGCAAGTTTAGTTAATTTCGGCAAAAGAACTGGGTATCTTAAAGTATATCTTTTTACCTAAAAAGCACACACAGCAAAGCATTGGGTAGCTTACTATGTTGAGATGTTGGCTCCTCAGCCAAATATCTAGGTCTGGTTACAAAATGACACATATGGACATCATCCATGTTATGTTTACCCACACGGATTGGACAGACCCATTTGCTTTACTTCACCTCGAAACAACCGTACCCAAATAGACATCATTAGTTTTAGTAGCAAATACGGTATTCCCCTAACGGTGAGATCGTGATTAGTAATTTTGAGGGTCTTATCTCATGAGATTGTCTTCCATAGCTTTAGCATGTTGCGCTTTATTAGCCATTGTCACTCCGGCTAATGCCGGTCGGTTGACCACCTGGCAAATGTCTGGTGACGGTAGAAGGTTATCCTTTAAAACCGATGGTGGTGTGCAGCCCCGAGCAACTCTATTGTTTTCCCCCACCCGCTTAGTCATAGATTTACCCGGCACTGTTTTTCCTAAACCTACTGTCACTCAAACTCTATCGGGATATTACAACACCCTGCGAGTTGGTCAGTTCGACCCCAGCACGACTAGATTAGTGCTAGAGGTACGAGCAGGTTACACTTTAAACCCAAAGCAAATTAGCTTCACTGGCTACAATCCGATCGATTGGTCAGTAGACTTGCCTAACCCAGTGGTAGGAAGCATTCCATCGATTTAGCTTTGTATATTTGATGATACGTTTAGGAGGATTAAAAAACCGTGAAATTAACATGGCTATTGGTTAGTTCGTTTGGAGCAATGTTGGCTGCACTGCCCGCCAGTGCATCAGAAATCGTCTCTTGGCAATTT
>JAYUSV010000037.1:0-2811 GCA_043755495.1 Synechococcales cyanobacterium | reverse complement strand
AATCCTTTACCTTGGGTCATGATTGCACTCAATAAAATCTCAAGTCTAGCTTACCCTATCAGAGCTGGAAACTCTCCCATCATTTTTACTTCGGTCTCTAAATCCACATCCCACTTAGCTTTGACTTGTTGTTTTACATAGTAAATGAGCTGAAAAATATCGGTAGCCGTGGCATCGCCGCAGTTAATAATAAAATTGGCGTGCATCTCGGAAACCTCCGCTCCACCAATTTTGTAGCCTTTCAGGCCAGAATCTTGAATCAATTTGGCCGAGAACTGAGGAAGAGGATTGCGAAACACACTGCCGCAGCTAGGCTGATCGTAGGGTTGGGTGGTGTGACGACGCTCTAGGTCTTTTTGGGTTTTACCCACCACCACAGCAGCACTTTCGGCGGCTGACAGTTGTAAAGTTGCCGAAATTACCAACAAATCACTGCCTTGCAAATTGGAATGGCGATAGCTGTAATCTAGCTCTGCTGGTTGCAGAGTAACAATCTCGCCAGCAGTATTTAGAACTTGAGCAGAAACCAGTACATCTTGCATCGAAGAGCCATGGGCACCAGCATTCATTACTACTGCCCCACCCACCGTACCAGGAATGCCCGCTGCCCATTCTAGTTTTGTCCAGCCCTTGCGGGCGGCCTGCCAAGCTAGACTGCCAATCATTTTGCCCGCGCCAACTTCAATTTGACACAGCTCAGCATCAAACTTGGTTTCGATCCAGCGCAGGTGGCGAGTAATGATGACTAATCCTGGTAAACCAGTATCACCAATTAGCAAATTAGAGCCTGCGCCCAAAAAAGTGATCGGCAAATTACTCTCTTTCGCCCAGGAGATCGCGGCCTGAGTTTCTTCGATGTTGGTTGGTTCGATCGCCCATTGGGCAGGGCCACCAACTTTCCAGGTGGTAAATTTAGCCAAGGCTACCTGGGGGTGAATCTTCAGGTTAGCGGGGTCAGTAGGGCGATCGCCTGTGATGCAAGCGAAGCTATCGATCGAAAGAGTCATAAAATATTCTAGGTTTGGTAAAATGCCATCACGTCTGGAATGATCTGGTTGAGGTTGCCCGCACCCAAAAACAAGGCCATATCACCAGTTTGCAGGGTTTGAGTTAAATACTCGGTAACTTCTGGCAGCGTAGCTTTGTAAACCACCTGGGGATTAATTTTACGGATCTCGGCTACCAGCTCTTCACTGCTCACCCGGCCATCGTTAGTTTCACCAGCGCTGTAGATATCGGTAATTACCACCAAATCCGCAGCAGCCAACGATTCAGCAAATCCGGCCAAGAAGGTCAACGTGCGGCTATAACGGTGAGGTTGAAAAGCAGCAATCACTCGGTGAGGAGCTTGAATGCGCAGCTTTGCGGAGGTGAGAGTTACCGCAATTTCGCTGGGGTGATGGGCATAATCATCCACAAAACTGATGTCACTATGCAGACCCCGCAGTTCAAAACGGCGCTTGGCACCACCGAAAGTTAATAGACCAGAAGCGATCGGGGCAAAATCTACATTCAAGAACCTAGCCACAGCTACAGCACCCAAAGCGTTACTCAGATTGTGCTCACCCAAGACTTCTAATTCTAAAGTACCCAGTAGCACACCCCGTTCATACACTTGTGCTTTGGTGCTATGAGAACCATAAACCACTTCTTTGACAGTGTAGTCTGCGGTGCTGTTAGGATGGATACCATAGCTAATCGCAGGCTGGATTTTTTCGGATACCAACGGACAATCTAAAGAGCCAATCAGAGTCTTGCAGTTACTAGCAAAGGTCTGAAAGGTCTGAATTACGGCTTCTAAGCTGCCATAGTGATCGGTATGATCTAGCTCAATATTGGTAATAATACCAATCTGAGGCTTGTGCTTAGTCAACGAACCATCCGATTCATCGGCTTCGGCTACCAAGTAATCAGTGGCACCAGTACGAGCATTGCCTTCCCAGGTACTGACTTCACCACCAATAATAATTGTGGGGTCTAAACCGGCCTCGACCAACACACAGCCCACCATGCTGCTAGTGGTGGTTTTGCCGTGGGTACCCGCTACCGCGATACTCTCATACTCGGCAATTAGAGCCGCTAAGACATCTGATCGATGCCAAATATCACAACCTTTGGCCAGCGCCGCTGCCAATTCTGGATTGCTTTTATTAATTGCCGTAGAGCAAATTACCTGAGGTAACTGACCTTGAAAAGAATCAATATTACTGGCAGCCTGGCCATTAAAAACCTTTACGCCCACCGATTCTAAGCGCTCAATAATATTGTTGCGCTTCAGATCAGAGCCAAATACCGGAATTTGCCGCTTGGCCAAAACATAGGCCAGTGCAGACATTCCAATGCCACCTACTCCCAAAAAGTGGAAGGGGCGACCGCCAAAATCAATACCTTTAGACATGTAAAAGCTTCCTTATCCGCTAGCCTACGGGTTAGACCGTAGCGTCAGGCGATTATGATAGCAAGAATTGCTACCATATTCTAGAGGCGATCGAAGTATTGAATTTTATCTAACCAAAAATAATGGAGCTGGGCAGAGTCGAACTGCCGTCCGCCTTGGGTATTAACTTTCCGCTCGTTCACAGGTTTAGCCCTTCTAATCCTTAGGGCGGGAGAGATTCATTGTCCCGAATCGCAGGATTCTTTGGTGTTTTCTTAGCTACTCAGCCGACCAAAGGCAATTGAGTAGAGCGTCCGTTGGGGGTTATCTACAATTCTCAACGGAGTCGGAACTGTAAATGCTCGAAACCGGGTTTAGGGGTTTAGATTAAGCAGTTACTGCTTTGCGAGCGAAAGGTACAATGTTGTTTGCAT
>JAYUSV010000036.1:0-2815 GCA_043755495.1 Synechococcales cyanobacterium | reverse complement strand
GTTCGTACTGCGAATTGGCTATCGTAATAATTAAAGCATCGAGTTCTCAAGAAGCTGAATCTGCTGCCGAGCAGTTTGGCCAGTCGCAGGAAAGATCTTATAACAATGCCGATGGAGGTACTGTAAATTGGAAGTTTATAAGAGTTGTAAGTATTAACCCAGCTCTATGTGAAGAAATTGGCAACACAACTGAGGTACATTGCCAAATGTATAAAGATATAATATCCTTTGAGTCAGCAGGACCACTGCAAAGATTTGAAGAACACCAAAATTAAAATCAGGAAAAAGCATGAATTTCAAGAAAACAAATACAAACTTCTTAGCTACTTTATTCGTACTAGTGAATGTCATGACTGCTAGTAATTTGATGACTCCAAGACTAGCATCTGCCGCAAGGCTTGACGGATGTGATCCCTCTGCCAAAGAGAACCAAAATATTTTGGGGTCTGAGTGGAAATCGAAATGCTTAAACGCCAGTGTCAATTCAGTGTGGGAAGAGATCTGTGACAAAATGACATTAGGGGAAGCAAAAAAATCTTCTTCCCAAAATGGTTGTTGGAAATTAATCAGCCAAGAACGTTTTTCAAAGCAAAAGAAATAGCTAATACTTTAGCTGAAATATAGAGAATTATTTGCCTTGAAAAATAATTCTCTATATTTGGTAAATTTTATTCCAAATTCAACTACAGTAATTTACATACAACAGTAATTTACATACACAATATCCTCATCGGCAATCAGACCTATGACCGAACCTGCTCAGCCCATTCTTTCTGTGAAAAACCTACAGATTACTTATCCCAACAGCAATAAGTATGCCGTAGACAACATTTCCTTTGATCTGGCTGCCGGTGAAAAACTGGGATTTGTCGGTGAATCAGGGAGTGGCAAATCTACCATTGGTCGATCGATTGTCCGCCTACTCCCACCAGACTCCCAAGTAAGCGGCACTGCCCAGTTCGAGGGCAAATCAATCTTTGATCTAGACCCAGATGGCTTACGAAAATTTCGGGGCGAGGCCGTGTCGATCGTCTTTCAAGACCCCATGACCAGGCTAAACCCCCTCATGACCATTGGTCAGCACTGCATAGAGACTATCTTGGCTCACGAACCAGAGCTGGGCAAAGCCGGAGCCAAAGCACGCACTCTGGCAGCTTTAGATGCGGTCAAAATTGAAGCCAGTCGCTGGCAACAATATCCGCATGAGTTCAGCGGCGGTATGCGTCAACGGGTGGCGATCGCCCTGGCTTTGGTGTTAAACCCCAAAATGATTGTGGCCGATGAGCCTACTACCAGCTTAGATGTACGAGTTTCAGCAGAAATCCTGCGGGAGCTAACTCGGCTCTGCCAAGAACGCAACATGGCCTTGATGCTAATTTCTCATGACTTAGCGATGATGGCCGAATACTGCGATCGAATTGTGGTGATGAAAGATGGTCAGCCGATCGAAACTGGACCCGTTAAACAAATTTTTGAAGCACCCCAAGCTGAATACACCCAAGAACTACTCAAATCAGCTCTGCACATTCAGGCTGGCGATGTGAGCAATAGCCCAGTAAATACCGATAAGCCTCTATTAAAATTAGTCAATCTCCAAAAAAACTATGATCTAGGCAGTGGGTTCCTCCAAAAGATGATGGGCGACAGCAAAACCATCAAAGCTGTTGATAACGTCAACCTAGAGCTATATGAAGGCGAGATATTTGGTCTAGTAGGCGAATCGGGCTGTGGCAAGAGCACTTTATCTCGCACCATTTTGCAGTTGATTCCAGCTACTGGTGGGACTGTGGAATTTGCTGGACAAAATTTAGCCAAGCTGTCGCGTCAAGAGATGCAGAGTAACCGTCGCCAAATCCAGATGATTTTTCAAGATCCTAGTGCTTCGCTGAATCCTAAAATGACGATCGGCGATAGTATTGCGGACGTGCTGCTCATTCACAAAATTGCCACCCCTGAAATCGCTCGGGAAAAGGTCTTGGCCATTCTCGATAAAGTCGGTCTATCTCCGGCTTTAGAGTTCATTGATCGATACCCAAATCAGCTCTCTGGTGGTCAGCAGCAGCGGGTGGGTATTGCCCGAGCATTAATTACTGAACCCAAATTGATTATCTGTGATGAGCCAGTAAGTATGCTGGATGCCACCATTCAATCTCAGGTGCTAGATCTGATGCTGGAATTGAAGGAGGCATATAATCTCACCTATTTGTTTATTACTCATGATTTGTGGTTGGCGCGATTTTTGTGCGATCGAATTGCGGTAATGAACAAAGGCCAAATTGTAGAGTTTGGCGACACCAAACAAATTTTTAGTAATCCAACTCACCCCTATACCAAAGAATTACTAGGCGCGGCTCCCTTACTAGCAAAGCAACCGGGTTAATTTGACCGGAATAAATTTGCCCAAGGATGCTAGCATGCACTTGCCGTTCAGCCACTGAATGCCGTGGTGTTTGTGGAGTAGTTCGTGGTAGAGGATGAATTCTACCAGGTGCTGGGGGATTCTTTCGTGGTCAAGGATTTTGCTGATGACTATGCGATCTCGTGTCCGTTCGTAGTGGGCAAGTTTGCGCTGGGATAAGATGCTGCTCCACATGAGGCGGGGTTTGCTCATGGTTCCGGCAAAGTATTGGTAATGAATAGCTTCCAAGATATCGAGCAATTTCGCAATCAGATTTTTCAAACTTTAGGTAAAGTCCGAAATGCCTTCATGGACTTAGGGAGTGTCAAAAAAATGATTGATCCTGCGATAATGATGTCAGTCTCTAATCTGTAGCGTTCATATGCTGTTAATTTCCACCATCCAAATGACAGACGA
>JAYUSV010000035.1:0-8367 GCA_043755495.1 Synechococcales cyanobacterium | reverse complement strand
CAAATTGATCGACTGCCTGAGCTGCAAAAGTGGTTCGTTAACATTATAGTTAATCCAAAAAAGTGAGCGGATCAATCTTTTTGTTGAACAGCCTTAATGAAAGTAATTATAAATAGATTTGGCTAGATTTTCGCCCACACCTGGAACCTTTTGTAGCGAATCCAAATCAGCAGCGCGAATGTAATCGATCGAATGAAAGTGGGACATGAGCTGCTTTTGCTTGTGTGTACCTAGGCCGGGGATGTCATCTAGGTAAGATCTGGTCATGCGTTTACTGCGCTGCTGTCGATGGAACCCCAGAGCAAAGCGGTGAGATTCATCCCTTAACCTGCGCAAAAGTTGTACTCCGGGCTGTTCAGGCTCAGTGGATAAAGCGATGCTTTCACCGGGCACGAAGATTTCTTCGTGCTGCTTGGCCAAGCTAATCACGCAGAGATGCTCCATTAGCTCCATTTCACTCAATACTTTGACCACTGCTGAGAGTTGCCCCTTACCACCATCAATGGTAACTACATCTGGAAAATCGCTGTCATCTAAGTTGACTCCGCCATTATATTTTCGGAAGCGGCGACCAATTACTTCGGCATGGCTAGCAAAGTCGTCGGAACGGCCAATGTGAACATCAGGATTTTTGATTTTATAGTGGCGATAATACTGCTTAGCAGGCAAGCCATCAATGAACACTACCTGAGAGCCTACCGCGTCAGAACCCTGGATATGGGAAATGTCATAGCATTCCACTCGCCGAGGCAGCTCTGGTAGGTCTAAGATTACAGCTAGGTCTTGGAGGCTGGCGGCCTCTCGCTCAGTTTGTTTAGTGATACGGGCTAACTCAAATTCGGCGTTGCGGGCAACCATTTCGATCGTCTCGGCTTTGACTTGGCGTTGGGGGGAATCGATCGCTACTTTGCGCCCGCGCTTTTCGCTCAAATAAGCCGCTAGAATCTCGCTGTCGGGCAAAGGATGTTGAACCAAAATTTCCGGGGGGATTTCCACCGGGTCAGCGTACTGATAATGTTCTTCTAATACTCGCTGTAAGATCATCCCCAGATCGGTGTCAGTATGGTTTTCGGGCACGTCAGCGATGAACCCTAGCCTGCCGACTAGCTTGCCTGCTCGAATTTGGAAGAGCTGAATGCTGGCGGTTTTATCGCTGGCTGCTAAAGCTACAGCATCGCGGCTGACGGTATCATCGGAGAGCGAAACTTTTTGGCCAGCGGTAAGAGAACTAAGTCCCGTGATGCGATCTCGCAAGGCTGCGGCAATTTCAAACTCTAGGTTCTCAGCAGCTTGCTCCATTTGTTTGGTGAGAGTTTTGATCAATTCACTCCCTCGCCCTTGAAAAACCATGGCGATTTTTTCAATCGTCTTGTGATATTCTTCGGGGGTGATTTTTTGTTGGCACACCCCCGGACAGCGACCAATATCGTAGTTTAGGCAAGGCCGGTCTTTGTGCAGAGGCTGAGGTCGCTGACGCATCGGAAATATGCGCCGCACCAAGTTCAAAGTATCTCGCAGTAACCGAGAATCGGTATAAGGCCCATAGTATTTATCTCGCCCCTTACCCAGTCGTCGGTTACGGGTAATAAAAATTCGGGGGTAATCCTGAGACCAAGTAATCACTACATAAGGATATTTTTTGTCGTCTTTGAGTAAAACGTTAAAATGAGGTTGATGGAGCTTGATCAAATTAGCTTCCAGAGCCAAGGCTTCCGCTTCGGTATCGGTGACAATAAATTCAATCTCTACAACCTGCCGCACCATCAAAGCAATGCGCGGCGATAGATCTTGGGCTTCCCGGAAGTAAGAGCGAACCCTCGATCGCAGCTTCTTAGATTTACCAATATATAAAATATGGTCGCGCTCATCCCGCATGAAGTAAACTCCCGGCTCCGGCGGAATTTCTTTGAGCCGAGCTTCAAGTTTTTCGGGTTGGCTGAGAAGAATGTTGCTGCTCATGAGCTGATGTGCCAGTGCTGTTCCTTGCAACATCTTGGCACATCAGCTTGATTCTTGCCTAACAGCTCGGCACCCGACCGATCAATCCTTTCTTCAATCGCTCTGGACGAGACGACCAAGGCATTGAGCCATCAGGATCTTGGTGGTACATCGCTGCACAAGTTAAAACATCGGTAGATAGACCAGAGAGGGAATCGCTATGGTTAAGATCGCCAAAAAGGTAAGTAGATTTATTGGGGGCAGCAAAAGCGATCGCACAAGGGCGATTACAGGCTCCCATACATTTCACGCCTTCGATTTCAAACTCTTCAGCAAGTGGCCAGTCGGTAGCTTTCTCGGCCAGTTCTGACAGCAGCAAATAGCCGCCGCTGTTGCCTACTTGGCGACTGTCTTTCCAGACTCCAGCGCAACTTTCGCAGACAAAAATGGTGTGCTTATCTTTCATTATTTTCCTATCTGTACCACGCAGATCGTAGAGTTGAGCGCAACTCGCCTGTGGCACAAGCAAGCTAATCGGCGGGCATTCTGACTTGAAGCTAGCTTCTTACAGTTGCGGGACAGTGCTGGACTTTCACCAAGCTTTCCCCCTTTCCTCTGATGGCTGAATCCCCATCAGAACCGACATGCGCTCTTAATGTTAGCATGTTTGGGGATATTCCAAACCTCATATTTTAATTTCAGTTTACCGGTAGCGTTCGCTTGTCTGAATCAGTAGTTTAACAACTCCCACTAATCAATAGCAACTATAAAATTTTGCAATCTAAAAATCAACCTTTGGATGTCCAAGACTCTGACTATTTACCTTTTTGATTGTCAGTTTCAGCCAATCGATATTTATTATGAATTCTAACTTTTGTGTTAAATCTATCACTCTCTTGAGCCTGCTCAGCGTTTGGCTTTCTTTTAGTCCCAATGCGCTCAGTCGTGATGGGCATAGTCATGGACATGAGTTTGGTGGCACAGAACAAGCTGGGAACAGAGAGTTTACGATCGATGCAGCCACTGCCCAAAGTTTAGGCATTAGGGCTACCTCAGTACAAAAGCGAAGACTGTCGATCGAAATCGTAGCCACTGGCCAAATAGAACTGCGACCCAACCAAAAAGTAGAAATTACCTCGCCGATCAAGGGAAAAATGTTGCAGTTGCTGGTGCAGCCCGGTGCCCAAGTTAAAGCCGGTCAGGCCGTGGCGACCATAATCAGTTCAGAATTGGCAGGCTTACGAGTAGCAGCCCAAGAGAAAAATAATAAATCGAACGCCAGCTTACAGCAGGCACAGGTCGAATTGCAGCTTGCCCAAGAAAGATACCGCCGCATTGAACAAATTGCCAGAGCCGATCGAGAGCAAGCTCTAAGTCAACTAGCTGCTGCCCAAGCACGCTTAACCAGAAAAAATCAATTAGTCAAAAGTGGAGCATTAGTACAGGTAGCTAAAACCAACTACCAACGACAGCAGCAAATTTCTAAAGCAGAAATTAGTGCAGCTCAATACGCAGTTAACTTTGCCAGTGAACGTTACCGAGTGGATCTAAAATCGGCTACCGATGGAATTGGCACCCGGCGACAGGCATTGGAATCTCAAGCCCGCCTAGCCGAAGCCCGGACAGTTTTGGCCAAAACACTCAATCAGCCCGGATTAATTCAGGCCGAAACCGAGCTGCGCAGAGCCGAAAACGATGTGCCTCGGCGAGAACTGCGGGAAGCCGAAAAACAAGTTGCCGAAGCCAGAGGTCAACTGGCTAATGCTCTCAAGCAAAAATCTTTAATAGAAGCCGATAGTCAACTGCGCAAAGCTAGATCAGCCATTTTGGCTGCCCAAAATCGGCGAACCCTCAATACCACCTACAACAATCCCTTTGCCCAGCTCGGAAATAGTGACCAAAACAGGGTGATTACTGTCAAATCACCGATCGATGGCACTGTAGTCGATCAAGGTATTGTCACTGGTCAGTCGAGACCAGAAGCCGGAACCAAAATTATGACAGTGACCAGCGATCAACAGATCTTAGCTACTGCCAACATTTATGAAAGAGATCTGGCCAAGGTTAAAATCGGCCAAGCGGCCAAAGTAAAAGTTGGCAACGAAACTTTTACAGGTAAAGTGAGCCGTATTGGCAGCATCATAGATAGTCAGATCCGAATAGTGCCGGTGCAGGTGGCCTTGAATAATCAAGGAACCACGAAACCGGGGATGTTTGCAGAGTTAAGACTGATCACCGATGACAATACTGATCCGATCATGGTATTGCCCAGTACCGCGATTGTGGAAGCTGATGACCGCAAACTTGTCTATGTGCAAAGTGGTAATTCCTATCGACCCGTGACAGTGGAGTTGGGTCAAACCATTGGAGATTTTGTGGAGGTAAAATCGGGGCTATTTATCGGTGATGATGTGGTTACCCAGCGTGCTCTTCAGCTCTATTCTCAGTCACTGAAAGCACCTGCTCATAATCACGATCAGGGTAAAGCTACTCCACCACTGGGTAGCAAAATGTCTTTAACTCCTTTCAATTTACTGTGGCTGACTTTGCCAGGAATGATTGTGGTCGGTGGTGGTATTTGGTGGTGGTTCAAAAGAAGCGAAAATGATGTGGACAATGATGTTGTTGAGATAGAAGTGTTAGAAGCCGAGATTGTTAGTGACCAGTCCGATCCGATTTGGCAGCAAGTGCCAACTGTAGCCAATTGTAGTATTCCTACTTATGATGTGGAAGCCGAAGATATTAATTCAGACTCTCTTGTATCAGAAACATTAGTGAGGAACAATGAGACAAAAAGAAGTTATGGAGTCAAAGCAGAAACAGTCATTGTCAGCTCAGATGTAGTACATAGAGCACAAACCCACTCAACCACAAGTGGAGTGGTAACGACCTCCGAGGCTAAAACAACTACAATGCTCAGTGACCTGACAAAGAGATCGGCAATTAAATAATTGCACGCAGTTCCTTGATTAAATGGTCGATCGAGTAACGGTAGCTGGTTGTTTCGGGAGCCAGATAGATCTGGGATTTAGTCTCTAGCATTTAATGTCAAATCAACATTAGCTTTAACCCCGGTATTACTACCGGCTTTGTGTAACCGTTTGGGTAAGTGTCTGTCTCCCAAACTACAGCAGTAGAATCAGGTAATATCCACGAAAATATGATACCATTAACTTTTGTTTCGGTTTTAACGGGATCAGCCGTTGAAAGCAATGGGGAAAGAGTAGTTTTAATCTACCGCTGTCCCGCAACTGTGATGAGCCATTAGTTTTAATGAATCTCTAAGCCAGAATGCCCGCCGAGACCGGTCAAAACCAATAGAGTATCTGCGAGGTACAGATAATGCCCAAAATAAAAATTTCTATTTTTATCTATCCAAAGGGTAAATAGTTGAAAAAATCTACCCTTTGGCAGACTGCGTTCGTGCGCGATAACTTTCCGGTAATCGGTTATTTTGCTTGGAAGGGTTTTAAACAGACCGGTGAGGGAATACTAGTTTGTAACATTGATCCACTACCATCAAATGTCGATCTAAGGCTTCAAACCTGGAACTTCAATCCACAGTTTGTGTCAAGTCAGTATATTGCAGATTGTTTACTGGAATGTGCAGTGCCTTCGGTAGAAGTTACTACCTTGGTTGCAGCAATTCAACAATACAATCCTTATCAAGAAGTTATGCTTCTGATCCGCTGTGGCAATTCGGTTGAAATCTATTGGCTGAAAAATCTAGCTAGTACTCCTTTGGAATGCTATGAGCAGGTGCTCGATCGCTGGGATGAATTTATGCTTGATACCCGTGATCATGCCTCAATCTAGTTGTTTACCAGAGTGTTTTATCAAATGTCAGATGTGATTAAAAAGTCGGATTTTGTGATTACTCCTTATATGAAGAGTAACGACTGGCGAGCAACCTATCAAATTCTTAATACGGTTATTCCCTATTTGCTATTATGGTTTTTGGCAGTGAAAGCTACATCGATTTCCCTATGGTTGTTGCCACCAATCATGGTTTTGATCACTCTTTTCTCGGTACGTTGTTTTTCTTTGATGCATGATTGTGGTCATTATTCGCTTTTCACTTCCAAGAAAGTCAATCGGGTGGTGGGGTTTGTTTTGGGGGCAATTAATGCCATCCCTCAATATCCGTGGTCACGAGGGCACGCTTTTCACCACAAAACTAACGGTGATTGGGAGCGCTATCGGGGGCCATCGGGTTTGGTTTCGACTGAAGAATTTGCCAAGCTTAGCCCATCGGCTCAAAAGCGCTATGAACTGCTGCGACGGCCCTGGATGATTATTCCTGGTGGTTTTTTCTACTTAGCAATTAAGCCCAGAATGGCATTGATATTAGGGTTTTATGGTTTAATCCGCCATACCTTTGTTTGCTGGAGGAAAAATTCGGGATTAAGTCTATCGGAAATCTTTTCCTCTTATGAATCCAGAAACTGGTACACAACGGCTGAATTCTGGGACTTGCTGTTAAACAATATTTGTGTGATTGGTGCTTGGATTACTCTCAGCAACTGGTTAGGTGCTGGGTTTTTCTTGGGTATTTATTCGGTCACTTTAACTCTGTCGGCAGCAATCTTTATTTGTGTATTCTTTGTTCAGCATAATTTTGAGGGTTCTTATGCCCACAAAACCGAAGGCTGGGATTATTTGCTGGGGGCGATCGAAGGCAGCAGCTACTTAAAGCTACCAGCGATTTTAAATTGGTTCTCAGCAGATATTGGCTATCACAATATTCATCATCTTTCTGAGCGGATCCCTAATTACAATTTAGAAGCCTGTCACAAAGAAAATGCTCATTTGCTGGCTAAGTCCAAAGTCTTGCAGCTAAAAGATTTACCGGACTGTTTCGGTTTCTTGTTGTGGGATGCCGCCTCAGATAGTTTGGTGTCGATCGAGTCATACCGGCAGGGCGCTTTACCCAAAACTGTTGCGAAGATGCCTACTTTAGCTACAGTTGCCGACTAAAATTTATTCACCTCTTTGTCAGTATTAGTACTCTTTGCTAATACTAAATTTTTTTGTCAAAATTTTTTGATATCAAAAGGCGATTTCTCAGATTGTTAATCTATTTTTATTTTTTCAATTGGGCTAGCTGAGTCGATCTAAACTGCTTCACCAGTATCTATAGAATGGACTGTTAGAAGTTAAAAAATGTGAATTTCAAGACTCTGGCAGTAGTGAAAACCGATCAGATCCTGTATTATAAGATTTCATTATCTTGAATAAATTTATACCATGTCTTTCTTGTAATTTTTGGGGTGACAGATCAGCTTCTTTTCATCAACTTATTCTTGAGTGGGCTTTGTGGTAGTAAGGCATACCAAGACAGCTTAAGTTCTTTCTGAGGAAAGTTTTCAGATAAGATTACCTGGATCAAACAACTCATTTATTATTACTAATGTAGAGGGTGTCAGATGTCCATATCAAATATTTATGCCTTACTAATTGGTGTAGACTGCTACATGCCTAATATACTGCCAAATGGTAGCAAATACAAAAACTTAGGTGGCAGTGTTTGTGACATTAATTTGGTACAGGCATATCTTATGAGTGTACAACAGGTTCCAGCGGAACGAATTTTGAAGTTAACAGCTTCTCCTAGTGCTGAAAATGAGCAACAGCCGATCGAGTCACCAGATAAATTAGCAACTCGGAACAATATCATCGACAATTTTCGTAAGTTGGGTGAAATGGCAGTAGCTGGCTCTCAGGTTTATATTCACTATTCTGGACATGGTGGTCGGGCAAAGACAGTCTTTGAGACTATCAAAGGGGTTAATGAAATTGATGAAGGCTTAGTGCCTACCGATATTGGCACTTCAGCAGGGCAATATCTGCGGGATATTGAATTAGCTCATTTGCTGCAAGAATTAGTAAAAAAAGAGCTGGTGGTGACGGTGGTTTTGGATTGCTGTCATTCGGGTGGTGCGACGAGGGGTGATGCGGAAATTCGCGGCAATAACTCTACTGGTGACAAGCCATTGCAAGCCAATTATCAGCCAGTAGCTACTTTTGCAGAGTTACAAGTAACCTGGAAGCTGCTGACTGGTGTGGGAACTCGGGGCTTGAAAGCTGGAGGATTACCAGAATCCAATGAATATGTGGTATTGGCAGCCTGTCGCCAAAATGAGTATGCCTATGAATATGCTTTTAATCGGGAGACTGGGGAGCGGAATGGTGCATTGACACATTGGTTGTTAGATACTTTACGGCAAACAAATCCGGGGCAAACTTATAAGGATCTCTATGATCGGGTTAATGCCCAAATTCACAATCAGTTTCCTGCTCAGACTCCAATATTGCTGGGGGCTGGCGATCGATTGGTTTTTGGCAGCGATCGGGGCGAGATGGTATTTGCAATTCCAGTGCTGAAAGTCGAGGCAAATGAAGCTGGTAAATTACAAGCCGTTATTGGGA
>JAYUSV010000034.1:0-8377 GCA_043755495.1 Synechococcales cyanobacterium | reverse complement strand
ATACTGGTTCAGATCGATCGACTACTTATCAATTTTATAACAGTGGTGGATCTATTAATGTTTTTCGGGAGCATATTATGATCGAAATCACTCCAGCGGCTACAGCCGAAGTGGTCAGAATGATGTCTTTAGGGCCAGTCGATACCAATTTGTATTTGACCTTGGGTACTGGTACTTGTGAGCAATTCTACTATCAGCTCTCATTGACCAGTGTGACCGGCAACACAAGTTTGACTATGGAAGTAGGTGAGTTCAAGGTATCGATCGACTCTCAATACCGGCAATATCTAGAAAATATCCAAATCGATTTTTCCCAAGATCTGATGGGTGGGGGCTTTCGTTTCCAAAATCCCCACGCCACCAAAGTCTGCGGCTGTGGCAACGCCTTTAGCGTTTAAGGATCTAGCAATTCCTGGACATCTAAAGGTTTTTCTAACTTCTGGGCAATCTTGTGATCGGTCAAAGTTTTCATTAGCTCAGCAGGTGGGATAACTTGGCCGATCAAAGTATCCACGGCTTGTACATCACAAGCGCGCAGGGCTTGGTGCCCACAACTAAGTCAGCCACCATCCCAGACCATGCTACCCGCCAGAAAAGTTTTTGCATATTGATTCAGCTTTTTTCAGGTCATGCAAATTCACTGGGTTGAATGTAAGAGATTGTGCAGATCAATTTCAAAGTCACTGGAATTTATCGACAGTTCCCTGTAGCCAGAGTTAGACTGAAGAAGTCGTTTCAGAGCTGCTGCTTAGAAATCTATTCTGTCTGTAGAGCCTCTGAAATTTGGTAGTTGCGACTCACACAACCGTTTACTACCCGTAAAAACTAATTTATCATGCCTAATATTTCTCGATCGATTGCCTATACTAGCCTTGCAGTCATTCTCGGCAGCCTTGCAGCCTGTGGTAATCCTGGTTCTCAGCAAGCCACTAAAGAGGCCGCATCAGCACCAGCAAGCGCGCCTCAAAACCTGGCTGGCCAAAACTCTATGGACAAATCTGCCTCCAAAGAATCACCTCCTGAAGCAGTACCCGAAACCAGCGCCGAAACCTACAAGGGAGTCGCCGATAATCAGTTCTATGCCGCCCAATCAGATCCGCTCTCAACCTTTTCGATCGATGTAGATACTGCCAGCTATAGCAACGTGCGCCGCTTTATCAATGGTGGAAAGTTGCCCCCCAAAGACGCGGTGCGGATTGAAGAAATGGTGAACTATTTTCCTTACAACTACCCTCAACCCACTGGTGATAAGCCTTTTTCGATTAACACTGAAGTAGCTGATGCCCCTTGGAATCCACAGCACAAGCTAGTCCAAATTGGCTTGCAGGGCAAAAAAATTGGCATGGAACAGTTGCCACCTAATAACTTAGTTTTTCTGCTAGATGTTTCTGGCTCGATGAATGAACCCAATAAGCTGCCGTTGCTTAAATCTTCGCTGAAGTTATTGATTAACGAACTTCGCCCTCAAGATAAAGTGGCGATCGTGGTTTATGCTGGCAACGCTGGATTGGTGTTACCTTCTACCTCAGCTAAAGAAAAAAGCAAAATCATTGCTGCTTTAGATAAACTGGAATCGGGTGGCTCCACTGCTGGTGGTGAGGGAATTATTCAAGCCTACAAAGTAGCCCGCGAAAACTTTGTCAAGTCTGGAAATAACCGAGTTATTTTAGCTACTGATGGAGATTTTAATGTTGGCCCCAGTAGCGATGATGAATTGGTCAAACTAATTGAAAAAGAGCGGGGAAGTGGTGTATTCCTTTCTGTGCTAGGTTTGGGCATGGGAAATCTCAAAGATGGTAAAATGGAGCAGTTAGCCGATAAAGGTAACGGTAACTATGCTTACCTTGATAGCTTAGCTGAAGCCAAGAAAGTGCTAGTTAAAGAATTTGGTGGTACATTGGCCACGATCGCTAAAGATGTCAAAATCCAGGTAGAGTTCAATCCTAAATTGGTACAGGGCTATCGCCTAATTGGCTATGAGAATCGTGTGTTGGCTAACAGCGATTTTAAAAATGACAAAAAAGATGCCGGTGAACTGGGGGCTGGACATGCCGTAACTGCTTTGTATGAGGTGATTCCAGTTGGAGTTAAAACCGATTTTAAATTTGCCCAAACCAATGCAACTGCGGTAGATAAAGAAACTAAGATCGCTGCTGATGTGATGGGGCAGGTGGGTTTGCGCTATAAAGCACCACAGGCCAATGAATCTCAGCTTTTGAACAGTACTATAGGTCAACAGAATAAAGCAGGTGCCTCGGAAAATCTAAGGTTTGCTGCTGCGGTAGCTTCCTATGGAATGACTTTGCGTAATTCGCCTTTCAAGGGAAATAGCAGTTATGGTGGCGTTTTAGAATTGGCTAATCAAGCTAAAGGTGCTGATTTGGACGGCTATCGAGCAGAGTTTATTCGGCTGGTTGAAAGCAGTAAAACAATAGCAAAATCTTAGGATCATTACCATGAGTAATCACCACCTTGAAGCACTAGATCTATCACCCCAAGGATATCAGATCGATCGAGTTCTCGGCCAAAATGTCCATGGAGGTCGGGTTACCTATTTAGCCCAAGATCTGAATGCTAAAATCTCGGTGGTGATCAAGCAATTTCAGTTTGTAGGTAATACCTGGGGCAACTATGATGCCTATCAACGAGAAGTGGATATCTTACAACAGTTAGATCATCCCCGCATTCCCAAATATTTGGCTTCCTGGGAAACTCCTAGCGGGTTTTGTTTGGTGCAGGAACATAAAACTGGCACAACCCTGGCAAATGCGGGGCGCAAGTTTACTCTCGATGAAGTGAAACAAATTGCGATCGACATTTTAGAAGTCCTAGTTTACCTCCAGCAACAGCAACCACCAGTTGTTCACCGCGATTTAAAGCCCGAAAATATTCTCATTGATGAACAAAATCAAGTCTATGTGATCGATTTTGGCTTCGCCCGCAATAACGATCAAGAAGTCGCTGCCAGCAGTACTGTCAAGGGCACTCTGGGCTTTATGCCACCAGAGCAACTGTTTAATCGTCCTTTAACCAAAGCGGCTGATTTATACAGCTTAGGTGTAACCTTGGTCTGTTTGCTTACTGGTCATAAATCTACCGAGATCGATCAACTAATCGACAACAACTATCGGCTCGATTTACGATTGCACTTAAGCCACTTACCGGCAAATTTTTTAGTTTGGCTGACTAAAATCACCGATCCTAATCCTGATCAACGTTATCTAGATGCCCAAGATGCTTGGAATGCTTTACAAAATATCGATCAAGTAGTTGCCAGTAAACCGCCTTCATTTGTTGCTATTGGACTGGGAGTGTTATTCGCTATGGGTCTCGTGACAATGTATCGGCCGATGACTCCCGTAAAAACAGCAGTTTCGATAGAGCAAATTCAAGCCGATCGAGGTTGTCCCGGCTGCGATTTAGCGGGCATAGATTTACATGGAAAGAATTTGCAAAGCTATGACTTTACCGGAGCTAATTTAACTCGTGCCGATCTGCGTGGTGCCGATTTACGCGGTGCTAGCTTACGAAATGCCGATCTGACTAATGCCGTGTGGTACGGGGCAATTTTAGAAAGCACCGATTTACGTGGAGCGAAAGATCCGTCTGGTAAGCTTCAGCAGTAGTTTTGGGTACCCCCGTAACAGCAAATGTTATTGGATCAGCATTGTTCTGAGTTGGGTAGCAGTTAAAGGTGATCGTATAATGAGAGGATATTTCTTGATACCTTTATGACTGCAACAGTTGTTTCACCATCATTAAATGTTTTGGCGGGGTTGCCGATCGAGTTAACTGAAAAATTTCTTCGGTGCCAGCGAATTCATAATTTTCGATCTTGGCATCATCTAAATCTATGTCTACCAATGCAAACAGCAGATCGGCTGAAAGGGAATAACTATCACGAGATGGAGGGATTTCTAGGAGACGGCGGTAGGTGTTTAGTACGTCGATTCGATCGCCGCAGTTGAAAAATTGCGGCACGTATTCGCGCCAGTTACTAGGGATGCAGGCTCGATAAAAGTAAGCATCGCCCCAAGATTCCATGCGGGCATAGGTTTGCAGTGATGCTTTTTGACCGGGCGGGACTCGTTCTCCTTCACATAACACCACAATCTTGCCGAGGATTCGTCGAGATTTCAAGATAAACTGACAGTGCTGCTCTAGTTCTTCTGCATTTAACATAGCTATTTATTCAGCAGCCGGGGAGAGATTTCTTTGATGTGGGCGGGGGTGAGGGCGTGGCAAAGCTCGTAGGAGTGGGTGGCCAAAATATATTGATTGCTGGGTGCCCAGGTTTCCAGGTCTCGCACTATCTGATATTGCCAATCTGGGTGTAGAGCAATTTCTATCTCATCAATAAGAACTATGGAATTTTCGATATTGTTATACTTCAACCAAATAAATAGACTGAGACGTTTTAGCTCTCCATGACTTAGATCTTCGGGGTATAGCTTAATTATATTGCCATTAACATCTTCCTTGAGAAAGCTGATTCCGTTGAAATCTTTATCAAGTTTGACTTTTTTGTCACCTAGTAGCATCTCTATCTCTTGCATCATTTTTTGATAATTTTGATGACTATTACTATAATCGTCACTGTCAATTACGCACCTGAAGTCATCATCTCTAACTTTTAAAAATGCTTTTATCAGAACATCGACTGCAATAGTATCGTATGCGAAAAAATTGGATAAATGCTCTCTGGAACTTTCTATTTTCTGGTAGTATTCACTGGTGGATTTTGCCTTGAAGGCCAAGTCTCTGATAGAAGGGTCGAAAAACCGAAAAGACTGAGTTATGGGAGCTGCAAGAAAAATACTAATACTAAGCTTATCCCGTATCAAAGTAATTAAATTAATCTTGTAATTATTAGATTTCTCTTGCAAATCATATACCAGCGAGTTGATCTTACATATCAATGCCACATATTCTGTGGAGCTATTTTTTTGATAGTTGCAAACAAGAAACAAATTATTGCTAAGCAGCTCATTTCTGTCTTCTTTTAGGTGAATCAATCTGTAGTCATTATGAGTATGAGTGTTCAGAAGGCGCTCAATGTCGTCTCCATTAATAAGTTCTGAATAAAACTCTAAATATACATTTTCTTTTCCTACCATCATATCTATCTTCGCAAGGATTTTATCTGCCGGAAATCCCTCTAGCATATTCACTAAAAAGCCAATATCATTATGACATCTGAAAAAACATAGCAACATAAAGACAAGCTGTAGTAATGTACTTTTACCACCACCATTTAAACTTCCTAGGGGAAAGATTCTTGGTGTCAAATCTGTCTCAAATGCAATATCTATATTCTTTAGTGCGCGAAAATCTGGGACTTGGATTCTGCTGATGTGCACAGAACTCTGATTTTGCACTGCGTTATCCATGATCGACCTCCCCTATTCCCAAATATCAATACTTACTCATTCCCCATAAAGTCTACACCACCCGAAATAATATAGCCAGCATATCTTCTATTATCAGTTTCATGAATCCTCCGACACACCAATGATCTCAACTAACATAGGTTTATGACAGAATATGTCGATCTATTAAAATCAGCGAACGACTGGACAAAAGGATTTATTGAATGTTAAGGTATCCAAGATAGTTCACGCGATCTACCTAGTCTTTTTGTTATGACCTCAGTTTGGAGCAGCGAACAAATTCTGGCCTTAGCCCCCGATGCCGGTTCCATCAAAAACGGCAAAGCCTTGGCTACCGCCAGCAAATGGCAGAATCTGGGTGGCACCGATCGAGCCTTGTGGGGCGAATGCCAAGGCAGCGGCAAAAACCCTTACCAAGCCCAGATCGATCTCACTGAACCAGCCTTTCGCTGTAGCTGCCCCAGCCGCAAATTTCCCTGCAAACATGGATTGGGTTTATTCTTGCTGAATGCCACCCAAGTTCAACTATTTACTCAAAATACCCCACCACCTTGGGTGCAGGAATGGTTAGATAAAAGGTCGCAGACCGCTGAGAAAAAAGAAGAAAAGCAAAAAGCTCCAGTGGATTTGGTGGCTCAGGCCAAGCGCCAACAAAAGCGATCGGAGAAAGTATCTGCCGGAATTGCTGATTTAGAGCTGTGGCTGCAAGATTTGTTAAGTCGTGGCTTGGCAGATGCTCAGTCTCAGCCCTATGGTTTTTGGGATGGCATGGCTGCGCGGTTAGTGAATGCTCAAGCTCCAGGGTTAGCGCGACGAGTGCGCGATTTAACCGGCATTGCCAGCGGTCAGGCCAATTGGGCTAGTGAGTTGTTAACGGCATTGAGTAAGATTCATTTGATTATTCAGGGCTATCAACGTCTGGATAGTTTAGATGTGGGGATGGCGGCGGAGGTGCGATCGCAGATTGGCTGGACTACTTCTCAAGATGAGCTGATGAGTCTTTATCACCAAGGAACAGCAGCGACTCAGCAGGATCAGTGGTTGGTGATGGGTAAAAGTTTGACCGAGGAGGCGGTGAGTAATCTGCAAACTCAGCGGATTTGGCTGCGGGGGCAAGCCAGTGGCAAGTTAGGATTGATTTTGAATTTTGCGCCGCGAAATCAGCCTTTGGATGTGAGTTGGGTGCCCGGATCATTAGTGCCAGCAGAGTTGGTGTTTTTCCCGGGGAGTTATGCCCTACGGGCAATCGCGGCTAGCCATGAAGATACTCAACAGCCCCAGGAAATTAACGGTGATGAATCACTTGTGGTGGCGATCGATCGCTATCAACAGGCCCTGCTCCAAAATCCTTGGCTAGAGAGATTTCCACTGCTGATTAATGCTACTCCTGTTTATCGTGATGGCCAATGGTCGGTTCAAGATAGCCAGGGTAAATGCTTACCCTTGGAATTGGTAGATCTGCGGGGCTGGCAGTTGTTGGCGATGAGTGGGGGGAACCCGATCGACCTTATGGGAGAATGGGATGGTCAAGTTCTTCGACCTTTGGGGCTGTGGCGAGATGGTGATTTTTGGCAAGTTAACTCTGGGGAGGTGTGGTCATGAATGCTTGGGAAACTTTGGTGGCTAGTGCTTTAGTGGGGATCGATCGACAGTCACCTGTGATTGATTTTACCGATCCAGCATTGCATGATTATCAAGAGACACTACAAAGTCGATCTGTGACCCAGCAAATTTTGGGTGCGGCTGGTTTAATTGCCGCCTATCAAACAGTGGGTCAGGGTGTTGATAACACTAACTTACCTTTGCCAACAGCGGCAAGTGCTGAGCAACTAACCTGTTGCTCACCCCAGACTACTCAGCACCTAAGTACAATTTTGCAAGAAAATCGCTATGGTCAGATCTTGCCAGAATTGTTGCAGCTATTAGCCCAGGCTCAACAAACAGTACCACCAGATTTTTTGCCTTTGTTGTTAGATGTGGGCAAAAGGGATAAGAAATTACGACCATTGATTTTGCTAGTTTTAGGAAATTTGGGGCAGTGGTTGGTACGCCAAAATCGTCAGTGGGAGTATGGTTCGGCAGCGAAAATCGCTACTGTGGATCTTGCTAATATCCAAGAAATTTGGGCGACCGGTAGCCGTAGCGAACGATCGGCTGCTTTGGCACAATGGCGAGAGCTGCAACCCAAAGAGTCTCGACAGGCATTAGCAGCCAGTTGGAAACAGGAAAAAGCCGACGATCGGGCTGTTTGGTTAGAGATCTTACAGACCGGCTTGAGTTTAGAGGACGAAGAGTTTTTGGAGGTGGCATTGGTCGATCGCAGTGAACCGGTGCGCCGTCAAGCTATACACCTACTAAATCAACTACCCAGTCAATATCGTCAGCGACTAACCAAGTTAGCCAGTGAATTGTTAGTGGTGCGAGATATTAATGATAAATATAAAATCAGCATCAACTTACCTCCAGAAGATGCCGAAGAATGGATTGCAGCAGGTATTTTAAACAAGCCCAAAGCGGGCACTCAGCAAGTTATCACCATCGAGCGTTTGCTACCGGCACTCATTGCCGCTGATTTAGATATTTGGCCATCAGATCTCGATCGACTAGTTACTAGTATCAGTAAGCAGACAACAGGCAATGCTATTTTGACAGCCTTGGCTCAAGCCGCTGGCTACCAACAGCGCATTGATTGGATCGAAGCCTTGATTATTCAATCACCTAATACATTTCATAGCTTCAATATTCAAACCTTTTTATTTGCACTGTCTAAAAATGATCAAATTGTAAAGGAAAGACTATTCACTAAGTTACTAAATGTCGAGAATTTTATGGAGACACTAGAACAGAGCTTGGCAGTGATGACGCTTGATCAACATTGGAGCAAGAATTTAAGCAGTCTAGTGGTTGAGAAATTTCATCAATACGCTCAACAACAAACTTATTACTATCATGTTCAGCAGTTGGGAAGTAATATTAGTAGTCACTTA
>JAYUSV010000033.1:0-2821 GCA_043755495.1 Synechococcales cyanobacterium | reverse complement strand
AGATCCTGCGGGGTCTCTGACGAGAAGCCCATACCTACCCGCAAGGGAGGTGTTGGGAGATGTCACCGCTATATTTGTTGAATTTCAGCAGCATCTATATTCCCAAGACAATCTAGCTTAACTAAGGATTTCTGCCACCTGTCAAACGGTGAGATTTTTTTGGCTTAAAATTGGCATAACGCTAAGACCCAGATGCCGTGGTTCTTACCAAAGCAGCCACATCATCCATTCCACAAGCTCCGTCCTTTTCCACTAGTGCTGTTGCTCTACAAAACCGTCCCCAATCCGTCCAGATCCCGATTAGCTCTGAGGTCAAAGAACGCTATTTAGAAGTCCGCGACACTGCCACCAACTCCGTGGTCACAGTGATCGAGATACTTTCCCCAGTAAATTTGCCCCTCAAAAATCCTGAAGAATCGATCGCCATCAACCTCCAAAACATTCTGGAAGCTCTGTATGAGGAATACCGCATCGACTATCAACAGCCAGTTCCGTCACCTGCCCTCAGCCCAGCCAACCAAATCTGGATTGCCCAGCTCCCATAGCATTTTAAAAATATTCGTACTTTAGTACCATTATTCGATATTATGGGTGCTGACTGAAAATTACTGGAACTTCGTAATCATGACCAAGTATGTGATGTGGGGCAGCTACTGCCCAGACGTATTAGAAAAACGCGCACCCCACCGCCAAGCCCACCTAGATGGCCTGCAAAAACAAAAGCAAGATGGCATCTTAGTAACCATCGGTCCGACTCAAGACCTCACCAAAGTCTTCGCCATTTACGAAGCCCCCAGCATCGAAGCCGTCAAAGCTTTAGTAGAAAACGATCCTTACTGGCAGCAACAGATCTGGACAGAGTACGAAGTGAAGGAATGGATTCAAGCCATTTGAACGATCTTCTAGAGATTTTTGTGAAGATCCCAAAGAAATCGATCGAATTCTGAAAATCCCTGCTAAGATAATACCCATGTACTTAGCAAGCTCCCGAGAATCAGTTTTTCTGCCACCAGAAAGCTACTTCCCACATCTCTTGCCTGCGGCCTGACGTACAGCATTTATTTTCAGATTAAACTTCCGATATCGAGGAATCTATGGCAACCACGACTAACACTGATCGAGACAAAGCACTGAACCTAGTTTTAAGTCAAATCGAAAAATCTTTCGGCAAAGGTGCGATCGTCCGGCTTGGCGACTCGGCTCACATGAAGATCGAAACGATTTCTAGCGGTGCCCTTACCTTAGATATCGCTCTGGGTGGCGGCTTGCCCCGAGGCCGGATCATCGAAATTTATGGCCCAGAAAGCTCCGGTAAAACCACCTTGGCCTTACATGCGATCGCCGAAATTCAAAAAGCTGGTGGAGTTGCCGCTTTTGTAGATGCCGAGCACGCTTTAGATCCCAGCTACTCAGCAGTTCTCGGTGTAGACATCGACAACTTACTGGTTTCTCAGCCCGACTCTGGAGAAGTAGCCCTAGAAATTGTCGATCAACTGGTGCGTTCCTCCGCAGTAGATATCGTCGTCATTGACTCCGTAGCCGCGCTGGTGCCTCGGGCAGAAATTGATGGCGACATGGGTGACTCTCATATGGGCTTACAGGCGCGCTTAATGAGCCAAGCCATGCGCAAAATCACTGGTAACATTGCCAAGTCTGGCTGTACCGTAATTTTCTTGAACCAACTGCGCCAAAAAATTGGCGTAACTTACGGCAGCCCCGAAACCACCACTGGTGGTACCGCACTGAAGTTCTATGCCTCTGTGCGCCTAGATATTCGACGGATTCAAACCTTAAAAAGAGCCAACGAAGGCGAATACGGTATTCGTGCCAAGGTCAAGGTCGCCAAAAACAAAGTAGCGCCTCCTTTCCGCATCGCCGAATTTGATATCATCTTTGGCAAAGGCATCTCCACGATCGGCTGTATTGTAGATCTCGCCGAAGAAATGAGCATCATCAACCGGCGGGGAGCTTGGTACAGCTTCAATGGTGATAACATCGGCCAAGGCCGCGACAACACCATCAAGTATGTAGAAGACAAGCCGGAGTTTGCCGCTGAATTACAAAAAATGGTCTGGGCAAAGCTCAATGACGGAGCCGCCGTTTCGGCCAACTCTCTAAAAGCTGCTGAAATAGAGGGAGATGGTGAGGAAGAAGACGAAGAAGATGCCGAAGTATAAGCCCTAAGGCTTTTCTAGCCGACAACTGGGCTGCTGTAAATCAAACACCCCTTGGTTAAAACAGCCTGGTAATCGATCGAGCAACTGCCCATAGTTAAAACTAACTGTGGGCTTTGGCTTGTTATCTTTAGCGATTTCACAAGGGTTATCGAGAGTACACAGCGGCGATCGCCTACCGCCACTACCACCGCCAGTATTCACAATCCCCACCACCTTATTTCCCGCCGCCGCAATCATCGGCGAACCCGACATGCCACCTAACAGGCTACAACGATGACGCAGAGCCTGCTTCCAATCATAATCGCCTTCTTTGACCCGCACCATTGCCCCCATGCTACAGCTCACCCGATGCAAATAATGCTTTTTAGAGTCGATCGCTTCAGCCGGAATACCCACCACATCTATCTTGGTACCAACGGCAGCAGGTTTATCGGCTAATTGTAAGGGGTTGACACCATTGGCCATCAAGTCTTTCTGAGAAATAGTCAGTTCTAACAGTGCCACATCATTGTTCTTCATTGTCGCATACAGCACTCTTCTGACCTGATAAGTGCTGCGACCTCTTGTATTGGCAAAATATCCCGGAGTATAGGTCAAAATAGCTGGCGATCGACCATAGCTGCGCAGGGTGCGGTCTACCACGA
>JAYUSV010000032.1:0-28031 GCA_043755495.1 Synechococcales cyanobacterium | reverse complement strand
AAAAATAATTATTTTTATCCTTGACTTATTCTTACATCAGAATTATTCTGAGATATGTACGGACTAATTCACAATTTAAAGAGATTTATCATGGCTGTAATTACCCACGTTCCCGATGTAACCTTTAAGACTCGCGTTAGAGATGAATCTATCGGTGGTGACAATCCTTTTCGCTGGCAGGATGTGACTTCTAAAGACCTGTTTGCAGGTAAAAGAGTTGTAGTGTTCTCCCTTCCGGGTGCTTTTACTCCTACTTGCTCTACTTCCCACTTGCCTCGCTATGAAGAGCTATATGAAGAAATCAAAGCTCAGGGTGTAGATGCAGTTATCTGTATTTCGGTAAATGATGCGTTTGTGATGTACCAATGGGGTAAAGGCCAAGGTGCGCAGAATGTTTTCTTGCTTCCTGATGGCAACGGCGAATTTTCCCGCAAGATGGGCATGTTGGTTGACAAAAACAATTTAGGCTTTGGGATGCGCTCTTGGCGTTATTCGATGGTAGTCAAAGATATGGCAATCGAGAAGATTTTCGCAGAAGATGGTTATAGCGATAATTGTCCTACTGACCCCTTTGAAGTATCTGATGCCAATACTATGTTGGCCTATTTGAAAAGCGCTAAAGCTTAAGAACACATTGAATTGACTCCGTTTGCCGGTATCCGGATCACTTCGACTCCGCTCAGTGACCGGATACCTAAGCAACCAGTTGGGTGGCCGGATACCTACGCAACTAGTTGGGTGAGCGGAGTCGTTCGCGTAGCGTTGCTGCTAAGCAATATCCCAACGACAAACGCAGTCAGATCGCCACTCCTGCCCCACATAAATTCCCTGTATTCTTTAGAGGTCAATATGAGTTACGACTACGATTTATTGGTAATTGGGGCTGGTTCTGGCGGCATTGCCACCGCAAGACGCGCTGCTGAGTATGGTGCAAAGGTGGCAGTAATCGAATACGATCGACTGGGCGGCACCTGTGTAAATCGCGGCTGTATTCCCAAAAAACTGATGGTTTACGCGGCTCACTTTCCTGGCCTGATGGCAGAAGCCGAAGGCTATGGCTGGAGCAAGGTAGAGAGCCATCTAGACTGGTCGCAGATGGTCAAAAAAGTAAATGGCGAAGTCGGTAGACTCAATGGCATTTACCAACGGATGTTGGATAACTCCAAAGTAGAACTGATTACTGGAGTTGGCACCTTTATCGATAGCCATACAGTAGCCGTTGGCGACAAAAAATACACTGGCGATCGAATTTTGATCGCGGTGGGTGGAGAACCTATCAAGCCTAACATATTAGGCATTGAGTATGCTCTGACTTCTGATGAGATTTTTAATTTACCAGAGCAGCCTAAAAAAATAATTATTCTGGGCGGTGGCTACATTGGCTCGGAGTTTGCCAGTATTTTTAATGGTCTAGGTAGTGAAGTAACCCAACTGATTCGCAGTGAGGTGATTTTGCGCGGTTTTGATCAGGAGCTGCGAGAAGAAGTACAGGCTGGCATGATTAACCATGGAATTAAAATTCGTCACTCTGTGGAAATACTGGCGATCGAACCTACTGCTGATGGCGTTCAAGTAAAAATTAAAGTTGGTGAATTGATCGAAACTTTAGCAGCTAATGCCTTGGCCTTGTCTGCCCTCGGTCGCAAGCCGCGCATCGATAAATTGGGCTTAGAAAATACCTCCGTGACCGTGCAGAATGGCGCGATTGTTGTGGATGAGTATAATCGCACCAGTGCTGAGCATATCTATGCCGTTGGTGACTGCCTCGATCGCATTGAACTAACCCCGGTCGCGATTAACGAAGGCCGAGCATTTGCTGACACTGTTTTTGGCAACAAGCCCCGCTTGATGTCTTACACCAATATTCCCACGGCTATTTTTACTTCTCCAGAGGCTGCCACAGTGGGCTTAACCGAAGCAGAAGCCAAGGAACAATATGGCGAAGATGCCATCAAGGTCTATCGCAGCAAATTTCGGCCGATGTATTATGTGCTCCCAGATAAACAGGAAAAGACTCTAATGAAGCTGGTAGTAGAAATCGCTACCGATAAAGTGCTAGGTGCTCATATGGTGGGTGACTATGCCGCCGAAATTATTCAGGGCGTGGCGATCGCCGTGAAAATGGGTGCGACCAAAGCCAACTTTGATGCCACTGTGGGGATTCATCCCAGCTCTGCCGAAGAATTTGTCACCATGCGTTAAATTTCTACAAATAGCCCACTGCGACCAAAAGCCTCTTCTTCGGGGGTGAAAGCAGTTGTGTGCTCGACAATATTGGGGTTGAAGAAGTAGGTTTCTTGCAGAAATTGTCCGGCAACGATCGATGATTCTAGCTTCTGGATGTAGTCTTGGGCTATTGTGCAGGCTTGGTTGATGCTGGCCACATCACCCTTGTTCAGCAACTGTTGTAGCTCTAGGCGCACACCAGCTAGTCGAGATACTGGTCGTAGTAATCCGTAAATGCGATACAGTCGATCGGTGGCAATGCTGGTTTGGCGTAGAGCGTTAGCCCTGGCCAATTCTGAATCGAGGCTCGGCCAATGGCGCGTGGTATAAAAGGCTTGGTCGTCTTGGTGATACCACTCTTCGGAACGGGCGATCGAAGCAGAAACTGTATTGTGCAGTTTCCAGAAAAATAAGCGCAGGCTGGCACCATCAACCACCGTAGATAGTTTGTCGTCGATCGACATTTTAAAATCAGCCAAACTACTGTCTTGACCTAGCAGTAAGTACTCTACCGGATACATATCTACTTCTTTGTTTTGAACTACGTAGGCATTCAGGTGATGACGACAATAAGGACAAGGATATAGACTGGCAAATAGTTTGAAGAAATCTTTGAATTTGCTGGTTATTGCGACCTGTTGATCCGTTGTTTTTATGGCAACAATCTCGGCGGTGGTGTGAAAAAATCGCCAGACTGCTGGACCTAAATAATAGGGAAAGCTGACCCGCATTTGGGAGTTTTTGACATCGTTGCGGCCAAGATATACATCAATAAATGCCACATACTGAGATAGCGCGCCAGATTCTCTGCCAAATTCTACTCGCTCTCGGCGCTTTTGCACTCCGTTAAGATAGTGATGGGTTAATCGCCAAGCTTGTTGAATGGCCAATTTTTGGGCTGGGGTGCTGGGCATAAAATGGGTGGCCACATCTTCACCATACAGATCGAACTCTCCAGATGCTTTGGTTGATTCGTACCACTCATTTAATTTTGTTTCGTTGGCTATGGTGTTATCAGGTACATCTGCGGCGCTGCTGACACTAAAAGCCTTTAATAGTTTGGGCATAAAGTCTTCGTACCAATAGGCCACTGGCATCATGGCACCATCGATCGTCTCTAGGGAGTTGGTCAAAATTACTCGCTGCCACTGATGCAGATAAGCTGACGGATCTTCATCTGCCGGGGCTGAAGCGGGGGTGAATTCTTGCTCTAGCTCTTGTTTGCGCAGCCGGTTAAGTTCATTAAGAGCTAATACTCCTTCGATAATATCGCCAACTTGCAGACGCTGTTTTTTCATGGTGATGGCGAATTCTACCCCGGCGGCAAATTTCTCGCGGGCATTGGCCGATTTACTGCGAGCCGCCAGCATGGCTGCGGCTTCGGCTAACATTTCTGGGGTTTTAGGCAGGTTTGGCCAATCACTGATGCGCGCTTCTAATTGATCGTATTCTGTGGTAATTGACTGTACCACTTCATCTAATAAAGAATGACAAGCTGCTTCTACAATATTTAATTCTTTGTATAAGGCGATCGCTGTTTGGACGAAAGCCACAAAATCGCTGATGCGATAAGGAAGGCTTTTGACTTGTAAATGAGTTTCGTGGTTAGCAGAAAAGCTTTCTCGAAAACAGCGATAAGCTGCTCCTTGAATTAATCTAAACATGCCGATTTGCATTTGTGTGCGCGAGGTTCCTGAAATTTTTGCGACAGACTGCGGGGCGATCGAATCTGGCGATTGCGCTAAGTCTATATTGCTAGCTGACTCTGTTTGTGGTGAAATGAGGGTTTCGACCACAGTTGAACTAGGATTTTCACTGACGGGTTGGGGATCTGGGCTGTCAATGCTCTGTTCGGTGGTTTCGGGGGGTAAAATCTGGCAAAATTCGCTGAAGCCGATCGAGCCATCACCATCTTCGTCAACTTCTTTGACTAGGGCATTTAGCTCTTCATCCGTCAGTCCAAACTGACTCATTACGCTCTGCATTTCGTCAGCAGTGATGTGGCCGCTGTTATCTTTGTCAAAAATACTAAATGCCAATTCCAAACGACTCTGTCGATCGCCTTGCTTGGCAATCATCAGGGTTTTAAATTCTTCAAATTCAATGCTGCCCGATCGATCGGTGTCTACTTCTTTAATTAGGTCTCGGAGTTGAGTTGGATTGAGAGATTGTCCTAAAGAGTGCAGTACTTGCCCAAGTTCTGCACTAGAAATAGCGCCACTGTTATCGGTGTCAAAAATGCTGAAAGCTTGCCACAGTTTTTCAACTTCTTTTTCATTTAGTAACATTTTAAAACCCACCGCAATGAAAAATCACCTTAATTATATACCTGAATATTGCCATCATTCAAATTTAATAAGTCCAAGATATGTCACGAAGGTTTTAGATCATGAGATAGCCCATAAAACTGACCACCATTAAACTCAAATTCTGCGACTAGTTGCCAGTTTAGTTTTTTAGTATGAGCGGCGTAGGAGCGGGGGTTAAGTTGATTGATGAAGGTGACTCCAACTTGATATTGATCGGCAAAGCTTAATCGCAGAGTTTCAAACAACAAGGGTAGCACTTGCTGTCCTCGATATTTTTTGTCTATACAGACTGGGCCATATTGAAAAGTTTTATTAGCGCTTAATGGTTGGCCTTGAAACTGCCAACTGGGCATCAGGCTCACCATCTGCGAGAAAATTGGCCAGCGATCGAAGAAATCCCAGCTTCCGGCCAAAGCGTAGGCGACTACTCGATCGTCTTTAATTGCCACAAATACCCCCTGTTGTGCCAACAGCTCGGTGATTAGCTCTGGAGTAAACGGTGTGGTCACAAAGCCATCACTGAGCTGATCTACTGCAAGGTTTGCCAAAAGATTTTGGGTTTGGAGGGCGATAATGCCGGGAATATCTGCTGCTGTGCCAGTTCTAGTTTCCATTATCTACTCGGTTTGTTGCTGCAACACTTGACGCAAACCATCTCGGCCAACCATCTCAAAAATTTCATCTAAAATAGTGCGGGCACCTTGTGCGCAGAGAGCCACAGCCAGATCTTTACCCAACTGTTCGGCCTCTGCCACTGTGCCGATAACTTGATTTTTAATCAGAGTCTGGCCATCTAAAGTAGCTACCATGCCGGTGAGAGTTAACTGATCACCCTCAACTAGAGTGTTTACCCCGATCGGCACCTGACAGCCACCTTCTAAAGATCTCAAGAAAGAGCGCTCTGCGATACAACGAGCCGCCGTTGCCGGATGCTCCAAAGACTTTAGTACTTCTAGTACTTCTTGATCACCAATGCGGCATTCAATGCCCAATGCCCCTTGGCCCACTGCGTGCAGCGAAATTTCTGGGGGAATAAGCTGATGAATTCTGTTGGCCAAATCTAGACGACCTAAACCAGCCGCTGCCAAAATTAGCGCATCGTAGCCGCCGCTATCTAGTTTCTCTAGACGAGTGATTACATTCCCTCGTACATCCTTAAAAACTAAATGAGGGTAATGGTGCCGCAACTGCGCTAAACGCCGTAAAGAAGATGTTCCGATTACCGATCCAGCGGGCAAAGTTTCTAGTTGATACTGCTGATTCTTGGCGTTTACCACCAAGGCATCTGCCGGATTTTCTCGCTCGGTGATACAGCCCAATACCAAACCTGCTGGTAAATTGGTGGGTAAATCTTTCAGAGAATGCACCGCAATATCTGCTGTGTTGTCGAGCATTTTCACTTCTAGCTCTTTGGTAAACAGGCCCTTATCGCCAATTTTAGCCAAAGGCACATCTAAGATCTTGTCACCTTGGGTGCTCATGGTTTCTACTTCAAAGGTGCGATCGGGGAAGTGCTTTTGCAGCTCAGCTTGTACCCAATAGGTTTGGACTAAAGCAAGCTGACTTTTGCGGGAGGCAATTCTAATAGTGCGGGACATAAGACTTTTCATATATTCTTCCAATCCTAGAATACAGGAAGCTTGCGCAATATGCCTTCTAGTGGATTGCCGGAATTAAAGTTTTACTGAGGGTCAAAGCATCTACTCCGGCTAATCCTCGCTCTTGAGCCGCCAAACTTCCGGCTTGGGCATGCCACCAATTTGCACTGGCTACCACATCCAACAGTTCAGTCTGCTCCGATGCCCCGGCGACTAAGCCTCCAATTAATCCAGTTAGCACGTCTCCACTGCCACCTCGAGCCAGAGCTGGAGTCCCGTTGTTGATCACCCAAGTTCGATCTCCATCAGAAATAACTGTCTTGGCACCTTTGCTTAAAAGGATGGTTTGAGTTCGTTCGGCATGTTGCCGCACCTCCGCTAGGCGATTGACCTGCTCCGGAAATAACCGTCGCCATTCACCACCATGGGGAGTCAAAATCAGCGGTGCCGATCTTTTTTGCCAGCGATCGATTGGTAAATTTGCCAAAATATTTAACCCGTCAGCATCTAAGACCAGCGGTAAATTTTGTTCTAACAGCGAATCAATCACCCCAATCGGCTCCGTAGTCAGGCCACAGCCCCCGGCGATCGCCGTGTATTTTCCCCAATCTAAACCGGGTAGATGTTTAATTGCCCCGTTGCTAGTCTCGGGGCAACCAATGATGATTCCATCGGGTAAATGTTGTAACAGAGCTAGTTTGAGAGAATTGGGCACGGCGATCGACAGCAGGCCAACCCCGCTGGCCTGTGCTCCTAAGCCCGCTAAAATCGCTGCTCCGGCATATTGCCAAGAACCCACCACTAACAACAAATGTCCTTGCTGATACTTGTGAGTTACTGCTGGGCGCTGGTAGGGCAGATATCGATCGACATCTTGGCGAGTGATCATTTGCACCGTATTACTGCCGCCAATCACCGCCTGAATATCAGATGGATGAATATCGAAAGGCAACAACTCGGCTTGTCCAAAATATGGCAATGCCCGATCTTGGGCAAAAGCACATTTCCATAATCCCAAACAAAAAGTATGGCGAGCTTGGATCGCTGCACCCAAAACCTCGCCGGTATCAGCATGAATTCCCGATGGTAAATCGATACTGATGATCGGAATCTGTAAAGCATTAATTTCGTTAATGGTATTGATCAACAAACTGTTCATCAGCCGATCGAGGTTGAAGCCAAACAACCCATCTACAATTAGAGTGCAAGCTTTTAAATCTCTGATGTTGGCAACCCGAGCAATGCCAATATTCAAAGCATATTGGTAGTGCTGGGTGGTTAAGTCTTTAAATCCGTTGCCGGGGCTATAGAGCAGCACCTCATAGCCACACCAAAACAACTCTCTTGCCACCACCAAAGCATCGCCGCCATTGTGACCAGCTCCTACCAAGAAGCCCACTCGCTGTGGGGGTGGAAAAAGTTGCAAAATGCGCTGGGTGATGCGCAGACTGGCTTTCTCCATTAATGCGGCCACTGGCATTCCGGCAGCAAACATGCGGTTTTCGATCGCCTGCATTTGGGCAATAGTGACAATTGAATTGACCATAAGTTTATTGATCACCAACAAAATACTACATCACTGTATTTCACTTGATTTTTCTACTGTTCTGGCGGCAGTGCTTGAAAACTGCGGATCTCTTGATCCAGTAAATCTTCTTCGGTGTTGTAGACCATATCAGCTTCCGATAAAGTCCGTTGGACTTGGAACTGCTGGGCAAAACCTAGCTTTCTTTCGGCATCTGCACTGTGTAGCCAAGTTAACCGCTGCCGCCGTTTTTCGTTACGGCTATTAATTTTACGATTAGTCCATTTCAACCATAAAAACCTCACGATCGGAATAGTTACAAACCCTATGGCATAAGTTGCCAATAAACCATAAATGCTGCCAACTAAAGCTATGAAGCCAAATACTGCTGCTCCTTTTGATAAAGCTCCGATAAAAGCCCCGATGAAAAATATTCCGGCAAAGTTCAGCGCGCCTAAAGCACAAATCAAACCAACTTGTTCGGCAGTCGCACCACTAAAGCGACGGGCTTTTTCTTGTAAGTAGGGTGGCAAATGCTTAAACTTGCGCTGTTGGGCAATGGTTTGGGTATCAGGAAATCGATAGACAATATCCCCCATTTCACTAACTTCTGGAATGCCATTAAATCTCACCAAAACTGGCAAAATATGGTCTTCACTCTGAGGCACAGCTTCTTCTAAATACGGGGCTACTTGCTCTGCGGTGATTGCTCCTTGATTTTTGCGAATCACTTGGCCAATGCTTCGCCAGCGCAGCTCTTCTAGATTGGCGTTGGGATTGGCTTCGCCAAACAAGAACGAAAACACTGCTCCCAAAAAATTTAACTGTCGTTTTTCTTTTGCGGCTGGATCATTGTTCTCTGCTGGGGTACTGCTGCCACCCCAATCAAAATACCACCAAGTCCCCCCCCAAGAACTAGAGCTACCGCCACCACTACCCCAATCACCAAAATCTATCCCACCGCCGTCGTTATCACTAAACATGGTGGCGATCGTGAAGATCAAAATCGTCAACACAACTATAGAAAGCGATGCTAATAAAGCTAAGCCAATCGACATCCGAATCAGATAAAAAACTACTTTCCATATCAGGTCAGTATATTTTTTGACCTGTAACCACACCGATTTGTTGTAAAGAATGGTGCGGAAATTGCTGGGGTATTTGTAAACAATTTCACCAGTGGTGGCCACCTGTAAGTGACCACCTACCGCGATCGCTAGCTGTTGCAGATCGCGCTCGACAGTGGCTAATGGTAAACCAGCCTGTACCGCAAATTCTCCGGGAGTTGCCTGGTACTGAAGGCGTTCGATCGATTGCAAGAGAGGAGCTGAAAATTCCATAGTCTATGCTGATATAGTCCAGGCAGATACTCTTAATCCTAGCAATTTCTGAGCAAATCCGGAGGGTCTACCTCAAAAGCCAAACTTTTCGTCACAAAGTGCTTAATTTTTCAAACTCGCGCCAACAAAGCAACATGGCGCGCGGCACATGGAAACAGCCTTTCCACTTACCACCTTTCAGGTTGAGCAAGACCTCTCCCCGCCGGTTCAGGTATCCAAACCACTCCCCCTGTTCTGGGTCGGCAAAGTGGCTCCAGGTATATTCATGCACCCGCTGATACCATTCCCAACAGCGTTGATCGCCGGTCAGCCGATAGCCTATGGCCAAGGCCACCAAGGTTTCTAAATGCACCCACCAGAGCTTTTGATCCCACTCTAGCTGCTGGGGCGGATGCCCTCGATCGTCCATAAAATAATAAATACCGCCGTATTCTTGATCCCAAGCATATTCCAAGGTCTTGATCACCACCTCGGTAGCCTGCAATAATAATTCTCGATTTCCTTGGCGTTGAGCGATATCCATCATGAACCACATAGCCTCAATGCCATGACCAGGGTTCAATAGCCGACCTTCGTAGCAATCTACTCGCTGACCTTGAAGATCAACAGCTTCGCGCATATAACCCTGCTCAGGATCGCGGAAGTCTTGCATTACTTCTTTGACTGTGGTGGCCAGCACTCGATCGAGTTCTTCAGATGGCAGCAGCCAGCTCATTTCCAAGGTCAGGTTGGCCAAAATCATCGGTACGGCCAAAGATTTTAGGGAACGAGTACCAGGATAAGCCTTGGTATATTTGCCTTTGGGGTTATCTTGGCGACGCAGGACGTTTTGATAAGCTTGCAGGGCGATTTCTTTGGCCGATTCTTGGCCAGAAGCAGCGGCATATTGGCTGAAAGCCATGGCGGCGAAGCAGTCTGAGAAAATATTGTAGGGCTGGATCAAAGGCTGACCGGTGCGATCGAGAGAAAAGTACCAGTCCCCGTTAGCATCGCGGCCATGTTGGGCTAAAAAGTCTGCGCCGTGTTTGGCGACTTGTAACCATGTGGGGTTTTTTTCAATCTGGTTATAAAAAGTAGAAAACATCCATACTTGGCGGTTTTGCAGCCAGATGAATTTGTCGGTGTCATAAACTTGGCCTTGGCGATCAAGACAGGTGAAGTAGCCGCCGTTGGTGTGATCGATCGAGTGCTGCATCCAGAAGGGGATGATGTTGTTCAACAGGGTATCGTGGTAGAGATGAGATAATTCTAAAAAGTTTTGGGTCATAAATTTAATTATGAAAATGATATTATCAAGGTTGAAGGATTAAGTGCTGCTTTTTCTCAGCATTGCTGGATTTCTGTAAACAGTGCATTCGTAGAGCGTCTAAGAAAATCAAACCAGTAAATTTATATTTAGAGGATACCATTGTGACTGATGACGAACTAAGAACATTAGTAGGTAACTTGGCTCTTGCTACTGCTAGCAATACCGAAGCTAATAGAGAACTGAGAGCGGCCGCAGAAAGTCAAAGGGAAGGATTGGCCAGTTTAAGAGCCACTGCAGAAAGTCAAGGGGAAGGATTGGCCAGTTTAAGAGCCACCGCAGAAAGTCAAGGGGAAGGATTAGCCAGTTTAAGAGCCACCGCAGAAAGTCAAAGGGAAGAATCAGCCAGTTTAAGAGCAACAACAGAAGGCCAAAGACGCACCACCATGGAAGGATTGGCTAGTCTGAGAGCCAGTGTAGAAATTCAACTAGCTGCCATTGAAAACCAACGAGAGAGTATAGGCTCTAATGCTCAATTGATGGCAAACTCGATGGAAATGGCTGCAGCAGCGTTACGGATGTCTGCCGAAACCACCCGCAATATTGATAGGTTAGAACAAAATATCGATCGGTTAGAGCAAATGATGGGAATTGTCATCAGGGATAATCAGGCCGATAGAGCAAGAATTACCAGATTAGAAGGCCAGAACTGAAATCTTTGGCACACCGGATTTATTTTGACATGATCTGCCATTAATTTAGGAGATCGATCGGCCGCATCCAGAAGGGGATGATGTTGATCAGCAGGGTGTCGCGGCAAAGCTGACCGAGTTCCAGAAATTTATCAGCCAGAGAATTTAGTCTTCTTCTTTGCGTTCTAAACGAGCAACTCGTCTTTTCAGTAACCGGGTTGCTCTCTCGTTGTCGGCTAATTCGTAATTAAGGTCATCTAAGTAGTTACGCAAACTTTGAAAACCTTCGCGGGTCACAGTGATCATAGTGCCCTCGAAACTATCAACTCGCTGACGCAAAGTACCCATGTCTTCGCGCAGGGCATTGATATTCTGTTGCATCACCCCCATGTTCCTAGTCAATGCATCTACGTTATGAGTGAGTACATCTACGTTGTGAGTGAGTACATCTACGTTGTTGGTGAGTGCATCTACGTTGTTGGTGAGCGTGTCTAATTTTGTGTTTACAGCATCCAATTCACTTGACATGAAATCCCTCGATAAATTCTTTTAACCTATGAGCCTGATCATACTATATCCTTTCCAAGCTAAAATCCAGATTACTGAAATCTTTGGCACACCAGATTTATTCTGACATGACAGGTTATTATGATGGTCGTTGCCATTAACTCAGGTGATCGATCGAGCGCCTTATGCAAATCGCCCTTTTTGGTACCAGTGCCGACCCACCAACCCGTGCCCACCAGCAAGTCATCAACTGGCTAGGGCAAAAGTTTGAGGTGGTTGCCGTATGGGCAGCCGATAACCCAGATAAAACCCATGGAGCCACCCTCGTCCAGCGTGCCGCCATGCTAGAAATCTTGGTTGCCGAAATCCCGGCTCCTAGCAACGCTAAGGTGTGCCAGCAACTCAGCCATCGCTACACAATTCGCACCATTGCCTTTGCCCGCGAAATTTGGCCAAATGCCGAATTTGTTTTAGCGATCGGAGCCGACTTAGTAGGGCAAATTGAGCGTTGGCAGGGCGGCACCGAATTACTGCAGCAAGTAAATTTGTTAGTTATTCCTCGTCCTGGCTGGCAAATCAAACCCGAAATGCTCCAGCGCTTAGCAGATTTGGGCTGCCAGTTGCAACTAGTCGAAGAACTTAGCACTTTAGCCGTGTCTTCCACCGCGATGCGCCAGACTAGCGATCTTGCAGATTTACGCATGGGGCTGACTCCGGCAGTGACAAAATATATCGATCAACATCAGCTATATCAGCGTACAGGTAACTATGATCAAACCTGAACCTTTGGCCGATTTTAAAGTGGGAGTAGATAACGTAATTTTTTCTGTAGACTTAGCACTGAATCGGTTGTTAGTATTGCTCATTAAGCGCACTGAAGCACCCTATGCCGGAGCCTGGAGTTTGCCAGGGACATTGGTGCGCCAAGGAGAGTCTTTAGCAGCCGCTGCCGATCGGATTCTTACCGAAAAAATTACCGGGAAAATCACCCTAGCTGATCTTTACTTAGAGCAACTCTATAGTTTCGGTGGCCCAGGTCGAGATCCTCGGGAGGCCAAGAGTAGCTACGGTGAACGCTACTTATCAGTAAGCTATTTTGCCCTGGTACGACTAGAAACAGCCGCATTAGAGACCGGTGGAACTTGGCATTCTTTGACAGATTTACCAATTTTAGCTTTTGACCATCAAGAAATAGTTAACTATGGACTGCGGCGGTTGCGCAGTAAATTAGAATACAGCCCGATCGCTTTTGATGTTTTACCCAGCGAATTTACCCTCCATGATGTCTATCAGCTCTACACCACAGTGTTAGGCACAGGTTTCTCTGACTATTCCAATTTTCGTAACCGGCTGTTAAAATTGGGATTTTTGACTGAGACCGATCGAAAAGTTTCTAAAGGCAGTGGTAGACCGGCTAGTCTGTACCGGTTTGATCCGATAGCCTTTGCACCTTTACAGGACAAGCCCTTGCTGTTTATTTAGTAAGATAGAATTAAGCTGGGCGACAAGAAATGATAAGATCCAAGGTTCTATTTGTTAGTGTTTATGCTTTCTTTTCTGACTCCCAATCCGCAAGGGGTGCTGCAAATTTCAGCCATAGCCGATCACGAAATTGCTCTTTCGTTGGTTCTGCCCACCTACCAAGAAAAGCACAATATCGAACTGATTGTTGAGCAGTTGGCCGCCAAGTTAGACCATTTTTTGCCCGGAGCTTACGAGCTAATTGTGGTGGATGATGATAGCCCCGATTTAACTTGGTCGATCGCTGCTGAGTTAACCGTCAAATACCCCCAGCTCCGGGTGATCCGCCGGGTAGACGAACGAGGTTTAGCTACCGCTGTAGTCAGGGGCTGGCAAGTAGCCCGAGGTAAAGTATTAGGCGTAATAGATGCCGATTTACAGCATCCGCCTGAGGTGCTAGGACAACTGTGGACAGCCGTAAATCATGATCATGGGGCAGATTTAGCGGTGGCCAGTCGAAATGTGGAAGGTGGTGGAGTGAGCGAATGGAGTATCTTGCGGCGCATTTTGTCGCGGGGGGCACAGATTTTAGGGCTGATTATTTTCCCTGAAGGCGTGGGTCGCATTAGTGATCCGATGAGTGGGTATTTTTTGGTACAGCGAGGGGCAATCGCTAACAAAGTTCTGAGTCCGTTAGGCTACAAAATTTTGGTAGAAGTAGTCGGGCGCGGTCAGATCGATAAAATTGCCGAAGTGGGCTATGAGTTTCAGGAACGGCAAAGTGGCGATAGTAAAGTAACCGGCAAGCAATATATAGAATATATTCATCATTTATTAAGGCTGCGTTTATCCCACAGCCGTCGGCTACTGCTGTTTTTAGCCGTCGGCCTAAGTGGTGTTGCCGTAGATATGGCAATGTTTTACTTATTGCGAGAAAACCTTCATTTGGCCATGAGTCGGAGTAAGTTTTTGGCCGCAGAAGTAGCTATTATCAATAACTTTATGTGGAATGATCGGTGGACTTTTGGCGATGTGAGTATGCAGCAGCCCGGTAAACGGCGGAAACTCCGTCGGTTTATTAAGTTCAATTTAGTTTGTTTGATGGGGGTGATTTTAAATATTTTGCTACTGAACCTGTTGGTTTGGAGTGGTATTAGGAATGAATATGGGGCGAATTTTATGGCGATCGCCTGTGTCACCATTTGGAACTATTGGATCAACGTTAAACTGAGTTGGCGGGTGACTGATTCTCTGCCAGAGACACTTCGTGAACGCCAAAATCAAGATGGAAAATAATGGTCAAAGGTTTATGATGGAAAAACCGTAACCGTTCGTGCAATATGTCGATTATTGAAAATGACAGCGCAGCTATCGAATCCTTAATTAGTGCCGTTGAAGCCGCTGATTCGGCTAGCTTGTTGGTGACAGCCATGGAAAACCTGGCGGCCACCCAGCAGCCCGCAGCCATCCCTACTTTGATTGCTGCCCTCAGCTACAACAACCCCGGCGCTGCGGTGGCGGCGGTTGATGGATTGATCCAGATTGGTGAACCGGCGGTTGACCCAATTCTTGCCCAGTTAGATGGCCACAATTATACTGCTCGTGCCTGGGCCATCCGGGCTTTAGCGGGCATCGGCGACCCCCGAGGATTGGTGACGCTATTAGGAGCGGCCACTGCTGATTTTGCCCTGAGTGTCCGCCGCGCAGCCGCCAAAGGTTTGGGTAGTATGAAGTGGCATTGGTTCCCCGCCGATTTGTTAGAAATTGCCCAAGAAGAAGCGCTAGAATCTTTGTTATTTGTGGCGCAGCAAGATGATGAGTGGATCGTGCGGTACGCGGCGGTGGTGGGTTTACAAAATTTGACAGGTGCGATTACACATTACCCAGAATGGAAAACCCAAATTCAAGCGGCTTTGGCTGGCATAACTGCTCAAGATACATCTTGGGCCGTCCGTGCCCGTGCTCTCCAAGCCCAACAGCAAATTCAGGTTGGTCTGACCCCACTTGCTCAACCGTTGGAGAATATTCCTAACATTGATTGGCAAGAAATTTTAGACACTCTCTATGCTCGCAAAGGTGTGGAGCGTGATCAGGTTTTGGCTGGCGACCCGCGCAATTATAAAAAGCTAACCAGTGAACTGGAGTCTTCTCTTTGATTTGGTGGGCTTTGGCACAAAAAATTAATCCCCAACATAATTGCCGGGGATTAATTGGTGAAACAAAATGTAGTTCTAGCCTGCGCTCAATGACAAAATCTGGCTTAGAATAGTCATTGTTTCAGCATAGAGCCAATCGCGGTTAGAACGATGGAAATTAGCAGCAACTAGCTGCTCGGCATTTTGGTCAGCTACAGAATTAACCTGTGCCACCAAGCCAGATTGGGCTTTACCACCAGCCTCCATCCGCATACAACCAGCAGTTTCTGAACAAAGAATAGTATTGCATTTAGATTTAGGATTGGTCGAATCTAACTTGATACCCATCAAATCACCAACTACTTCACCTACCTCAGCGATCGGCATACTAGCTAGCTCTACTTTAACTGTGCGGCCATCGCTAGACAAAAACTGTAGTTGTCGCAACTGATAGTCGCCACCAACCATTTGGTAAGACTGCGGCTCCCAGCCCAACCGGCCAGCTAACCAGGCAACATACATCCAGGCTTGAGCTGAACTACCCCGCTCAAAATTGACTTCTACTAAATCAATTTCACTGATCGCGCCACGGCGCTCTGGCGGATCAAAAGTCGCCGCAGTTAGCTCTTGCCACGGAGCAATGCGCTGCCAATTGATATCAATGATCGATCGACCCTGTGCCAACAGTGGCGGAATTAACAGAAAATCCATTACCGAATCCACAAAAGTAGCCGAATCTACCAACACATGGGTCGCCCGATCGGCCAAGCTGGTAAACAGAGTATGGTCTACTTTTGGTGTACCTTTCCACCATACATATAGGGGCAGTTCTGGCAGCAAAACATCCTGAACTACCGGACTATTTGCTGCCAGTAAAGCCGCATTACCGCTAAACACCACATATTCGCAGCCCAACATGGCGCTTTGTTCGCGTTTTTTAATTGGCGAGTAGGCCGAAACCTGTGCTTCCAATGTGCTAGCGGGGGAGTTCGTGGCACAGAGAGTTACAATCCGCGCCGGTCCAGATTCGGCGATGGCATCAGCCACGCGGTAGTTTTGCTCCGCTGCGGTGGGAGTAATATTTTGTTTGCTGGCTGCCAAATAGGCTTCTTCTAGCTTAGCAAAAGTCACTTCATTGGCTTTACCAGTAATTGTGAGTTCGTAAGCCTGTTGAGATTTGGCCAGCGCATCCCGAGTCAAAGGGCCATTGATCCCATCGATCGGGCCATCATAAAAACCCAAAGCAGTCAGCAACTGCTGAATGGGTGCCGGTTCATAAATTACCACCGAAAATGTATTAGCCCGTAGTGTGTTAGTATTGGCCTGCCACAACTCCTGCAAAGCAGCGGGAATCTCACTGATTGCCACATTTTTGGAGGAGAGCAGTTTGGCCATCGGTGGCGATTGCAAAGTAGTAGGCATAATGTGTTTTAAGTGAATTGTGGACAGAGAATTTAAATTTTGCGAACTTAGATTCTGCGCCAACGGCGACCATGTTGATTTAGCAATAGCTCAGCCTCGATCGGTTCCCAAGTACCAGCTTCGTATAGCGGGATGGTGTTGGGGTTGCGATCGCTTTCCCAAGCCGAGAGAGCAGGCATCACAATCCGCCAAGCTTCTTCTACTTCATCAGATCTGGTAAACAGGGTTTGGTCGCCCAGCATACAGTCTAGTAAAAGTCGATCGTAAGCATCAGAGCTTTTCACTCCAAAACTAGAATCATAGCCGAATTCCATGGTTTCAGTGCGAGTGCGCAGGTCTGGCCCAGGCATTTTGGCCTCGAACTGTAAAGAGATGCCTTCATCGGGGTGAATCTGCAACACCAAAACGTTGGGGTTCACTTGCTTAGCCGCCGATTGAAAGATTCGCCAGGGCACTTCTTTAAACTGAATGGCAATTTCAGAAACTTTTTTGGGCATCCGTTTACCGGTGCGCAGATAAAATGGTACGCCTTTCCAACGCCAGTTATCGATCGCAAACTGCATGGCCACATAGGTGGGGGTAGTAGAATTAGGGTCTACGCCGGTTTCTTGGCGATAGCCCGGAATTTCTTTGCCCTTCATCCAGCCAGAGCTATATTGACCGCGCACTGCACAGCGTTCTAGGTTCTGCAAATCCGCCAAACGAGTAGCCTGCAAAACTTTTAATTTTTCAGTACGAATGCTGTCTGCATCCAAAGAGTTAGGTGGCTCCATCGCCGTCAAGCAAAAAGTCTGCATCAGGTGATTTTGCAGCATATCCCGCAAAGCCCCAGCCGATTCATAGTAACCAGCCCGGTCTTCGACCCCGACGGTTTCGGCTACGGTAATTTGCACATGATCGATATAGTTGCGGTTCCACAACGGTTCAAAAATTGCGTTGGCAAACCGGAACACCAATAAGTTCTGGATGGTTTCTTTGCCCAGATAGTGATCGATGCGGTAGACCTGATTTTCGCGGCATACTTTTTGTACCACTTGGTTTAAGTTTTGTGCCGAAGTTAAATCTCGGCCAAAGGGCTTCTCGATTACCAGTCTTTGCTTTTGGGGATCAGAAAGCATGTCGGCAGCACCGAGCTGTTCGATCGCCTCTGGGAAAAAGTTGGGTGCCACCGAAAGGTAAAAGACCCGGTTGCCCAAAGTCTTGCGGCTTTCGTCTAGCTCACCCAAAAAAGCCTTGAGGCGCAGGTAGCTTTCGGGTTTATCGATGTCACCAGGGCAGTAGAAAAGTCCTTGGGCAAATTCTTCCCAGGCGGTTTCGCTTTGAATGCCATTACCAAATTCAATTACCCCTTTTTTGAGGTGTTCACGAAAGAACTCATGGCTCCAGTCGCGGCGGGCAACACCTACTACCGTGATTTCTTGGGGCAGTCTTCGATCGAGCTTCATTTGATAAATTGCAGGCACCAACTTGCGCTGGGTCAGATCCCCCGAAGCCCCAAAAATAGTAATAACCTGGGGTTCAGGTAATTTCTCTTGGCGCAAGCCCACCCGCAGGGGATTAGTTAAAATTGCAGTCATAAATTTCTATCTCACTACCGCTAAAGCGTCAATTTTGCCTTGGAGGCTAGCCATCAGAGTACCAAAAGGCTGGACAAATTTCTCGATGCCGTCAATTAATAGTTCGTCCATCACACTATTTATATCAATGTTCACATCAGTATCGGCCAAAGCCGCGATCATAGCGCGGGCTTCGGGCACATTGGCTTCGATACGACTGGCGGGATCACAGTGATCGGCGCAGGCTGTGATGGTTTGGGGCGGCAAAGTGTTCACGGTATCATTCCCAATCAGGCCATCTACATACATTACATCGCTGTAGGCCGGGTCTTTGGTGCCAGTACTTGCCCAGAGTAATCGCTGCACCCGAGCACCTTTAGCTGCTAAAGCTTGCCAGCGATCGCTTTGGATAATTTCTTTATATTCTTGGTAAGCAATCTTGGCATTGGCGATCGCTGCTTTCCCTTTTAAACTGCGCAGTTTGGTTTGCAACGCTCCATCGTTAGTTGCGGCTGCGGCTGTTTCTAGCCGTTTATCAATATTGCTGTCAATCCGACTGAGAAAAAAGCTGGCTACCGAAGAAATATTGCTGATATCTTCGCCTTTAGCAACTCGGGCTTCGAGACCGTGAATGTATGCCCAAGCGGTATCTATGTAACTCTGAACCGAGAATAGTAGCGTGACATTAACATTGATCCCGGCGGCGATCACTTGCTCTACTGCGGGGAGACCGGCCAGAGTGCCGGGGATTTTGATCATCACGTTGGGTCGATCGATTACCTCAAAGTAGCGGAAAGCTTCCGAGATAGTCTTTTCGGTGTCATCAGAAATAGTCGGTGGTACTTCGACGCTCACGTAGCCATCAACACCGTTAGTCTTTTCATAGACTGGCTTTAGTACATCAGCAGCTAACTGAATATCGGTAAAAACTAAAGATTCATAAATTTCGTCTAAAGATTTACCCGCGCGAATTCCGGCTTCAATATCTTGGTCGTATACAGCGTTGCCAACGATCGCCTTTTCAAAAATTGCTGGATTGGAAGTGATCCCCAAGACCCCTTCTTCGATCGACTTAGCCAAAGAGCCAGTGGTCATCAGATCGCGACTGAGGTTATCCATCCAAATGCTCTGTCCAAAATCTTGTTCGATTTCTAAGATGGGATTAGTAGTAGCCATGATGCGAAACTCCTGTACGGAAAACCCTTGTAAATGTATTTTGGTGAATTTACCCTAGCGGGATTTTGGGGGATTAATTCGACACTATTTCTACGGTAGCCGATCCCCATAAAACTTGCCGGATTGTACACGAAACTGTGTACTGGCGCTACAAAAGTGTCAACACCCTTACTTTGTTTCTATGTTAGGGGAGGATTTTGTGCGATCGAGAGGATTTGACAGAATCTTAGCCTAAAGAAATATTTTGCAATCTTTGCTCTGGAGCAGGTCAGACAGTAGTTTACTATTGTCAACATATTGCTGAACTAGTCGTACAGGAAGCTTAGACATCTTGATACTGCGCTACTTTTCATCCCAGCAGATGCAGCTTAACTGTAATGTACCGTATATCTACTGAGGTTTTTAGGTCTTTTGTCATCTATTTGCCCACTAAAAACGTAACAATTCTCAGTATTTATGCGTAAAATCACCTAGATGGAGCGCAAAGTATTCCCCCAGCAAGATTTACAATGTTAAGGTTGCTTACAGTATCGGTAATAATAGATTTGTCAACGACATGACTGCAAATAATCGTTTTTATTCATTGGAGAGGCTTAATCGTCGCCGCCGTCTAAGTCACGCCTTTTATCCTCACAAATCTGCTCAGCTCAACCCTTCCAGAATTGTAAAAAGGGTTTTTGATATTTGCTTTTCCCTGTTGGTTTTAGTTTTAGGTTCTCCCGTATATCTGATTCTAGCTGCTTGCGTGTACTTCTCTTCCCCCGGTCCAATCTTTTTTAGCCATCAACGAGTGGGGCGTAACCGCCGTTCTTTTGGTTGCATCAAGTTTCGTACCATGGTGCCAAATGCCGATCAAAAGCTTAGAGACTTATTAGAAAAATCACCGCAAATGCGCCGGGAATTTGAGGAAACTTTCAAGCTTAAAAACGATCCTCGGATTACGTGGATTGGTAAGTTTTTAAGAGTTTCTAGTTTAGATGAGCTACCACAATTCGTTAATGTCCTCAAGGGTGAAATGAGCGTGGTTGGCCCTCGTCCACTAGTAAGAGATGAACTGTCCCGCTATGGCGAAGAAATTGACTATGTTCTGTCGGTAAAGCCTGGGGTAACAGGTCTGTGGCAAGTTTCTGGGCGCAACGATATTTCTTATGAAGACCGGGTGAAGCTGGATGTGTCCTATGTGGAGAAACGCAACTTGGCTCTAGACATCATGTTGGTGCTCAGAACTGTTGGCGTAATGGTGCTACCAAAAAACAATGGTGCCTACTAGCTTTTAATAGTTGGGTGAAAAAATCTGGGGGCTGAGGCTTCTGGATTTTTTGCGTAGAATTAATATTACAAATCTAATCTGCTAACTTCAACGAAATTGGAATGGGACGGTGCAAAAAAGTAGATAATATCGATCTGTTCTGAAACAACATCATCAGCTTACAAAAATGACCGTAGAAAGTTACCTTAATCACCCAACATTTGGCTTGCTGTACCGCATTTGCGAATTGGAAGACAGTCAAGAGTTATTTACAACGCTCTATGCCCAACGCATGTTTTTTATTGTGAATACTAAAGCTGAAGGCATTAGTTTTCAGTCTATTCCCCGTAACGATGCCAGGATGATGGTCGATAATCGCCTGCGGATTCTCCGCCGAGATGGAGACTTGCCAGAATATGGCCGGGTGCAGATTATTCATAAACAGACTTTCAGCTAATGGTCAAGGCCGAGCTGCGTCAAGATTTGCTGCGATCGAGGATGGCTTTGCCCTCAGAGCTTTATCAGGAATATAGCGATCGGCTGTGCGGGCATCTACAAAAATTCTTGCTAAGTTATGTTCTACCCGGCCAGACGATATTGGCTTATCAGCCCCATCGCCAGGAGCCAAATTTAGGCAGCTTGTATGATCAATCTTGTTATCAGTGGGGTTCGCCCCGTTGTTTGCCCCAGCGGCAATTGGCTTGGCACTTGTGGCGGCCAGGGGAGCCATTAGTAAATAATTCTTATGGTTTGGCTGAGCCACTAGCTACTGCAACCCCCGTAAATTTTTCTTCGCTCACCGCAGGTATCGCCGTATTACTAATTCCCATGGTGGGGTTTGATGCCCAAGGCTATCGCTTGGGTTATGGTGGTGGCTATTTCGATCGATTATTGGCTAGCCCTGACTGGCAGCAAATATTGACGATTGGGATTGCTTTCGACTTAGCTTTGGTACCAAAAATCCCGATCGAACCTTGGGATCTACCTCTGCACAAGATTTTTACTGAGTCTGGAATGGTTGTAGATCGGTCTAATGGGCACTATGATAGGGATGGTGCCATGCACCAAGCACATTAAATTTAATTTTAAGTCCATGGGCTACTGTCTATTTTTTGACAGTCTATTTCATGACCATCCTTCTATTTATGTAAACAGCTCTGCTGATTATTGGTGAACATCGGTTCCTAGATCTGCCAGAGAATCCGGGGGCATGAGTGTTAAACCCACAGAGCAGAATAGACCTAGCTGAACTTACTGATTTTAATCAGCTCAAGTTTGAGTTGAACCAATTGCCCGCCGTAGATGTGGGTGAATATATTGCCGATCGCAATCCTGGCGATCGAGCAATTGCTTTTCGGCTGCTAAATAAAGACCGGGCGATCAATGTATTTGAATATTTGCCCGCAGATATTCAGGAAGAACTGATCGAAGGGCTGCACGATAGCCAAGTTTGTCAAATTATTGAAAACATGCGCCCAGATGAACGGGTATCGCTATTTGATGAACTGCCAGCCGGGGTAGTCAAGCGGTTGCTGTCTCAGCTTAGTTCTAGTGAGCGACAGGCTACCGCCACTATTTTGGGCTACGAAGAAGGCACTGCTGGTCGCTTAATGACTACGGAGTATGTGCGGCTACGGCAGGGCTTGACGGCGGGGGAAGCCTTGGCCAAAATGAAGCAAAACGACCAAGATAAAGAGTCGATTTACTATGCCTATGTCACTGACGATAATCGCAAATTGCTCCAGGTAGTGTCTTTGCGGCAGTTGTTATTTACTTTGCCCGCTACTCCCATTAGAGATATTGCCAGCGATCGAGTAATTAAAGTCAGCACTGAAACCAGCCAAGAAGAAATGGCCCGACTGATGCAGCGCTATGACTTAATTGCCATGCCGGTGGTCGATCGAGAAGATCGTCTAGTAGGACTAATCACGATCGATGATGTAGTAGATATCATCGAAGAAGAAGCTACCGAAGATATTCAAAAATTGGCTGGGGTGGGCAGTGGCGATGAGTCATCGCTTTCTTCGCCCATGGCTAAAATTCGCAGTCGTTTGCCCTGGTTGATGGGAATTATGGTGTTGTATTTGGGTGCGGTCAATGCAATCGTCCCTTTTCAGAAAACTATTGCAGCAATCCCAGTCTTAGCCGTAATCATGCCATTGTTTTCTAATACTGGCGGTACGGTAGGTATTCAAGCACTAACTGTGACTATTCGCTCTTTAGGAGTAGGAGAAGTAACCCCCGCAGATTTGTTGCAAGTTCTTAGACGTGAACTCACTGCCAGCTTGGGCATTGCTTTTTGCTTAGGCAGCTTAATGGCATTACTGGCCTTACTGTTTACGCCACCAGAAGTGCGCTGGGTAGCAGTAGTAGCCGGAATAGTGATGGCTTCTAACAGCATTGTGGCAGTGATGCTAGGCACACTGTTACCAATGACTTTTAGGCGCTTTAATCTAGACCCAGCCTTGATTAGTGGACCATTGGTAACAACATTATTAGATAACCTCGGATTTCTGCAATTTCTCACTATGATCACGATCGCCCTTCAAGTATTTCATATGCCCATCCCCAATCCCTGAATTATTGATCCTTGGCATGCAGCAGAGCAAGTTGAGCATACTTTTCTGCATGGGAGATCAGATCTGCTGCTTCGGCTGCGGTGACTTCTCGTAATAGTTTAGCGGGAATGCCCACCATCATCGATCGAGGCAACACATCTTTTGTTACCACACAGCCCGCGCCGATAATGCTGCCTGATCCGATCCGGACTCCATTCAGGACGATCGCCCCAATGCCTATCAAACAGCCTCTTTCCAAATGTGCCGAGTGAATAGTGGCCTGATGGCCAATAGTTACGTAGGGTTCCAAAATCGTGGGTAGGTCAGGGTCGCCATGAATTACTGCGCCATCTTGAATATTGCTATATGCACCGATGTCGATCGCACATACATCTCCTCTGACCACGGCGTGGTACCAAATACTGGCCTGTTCCCCGATCTTTACCTGTCCAATTACCGTGGCATTAGCGGCTACAAAAGCCGCTGGGCTAAGATCAATTTTTGGCCAAGGTAACTTTGCCCCAAAAGCTTCCATAACTACACTCCTGCCAACCGGCGATAAACCTCAGCCACCGCATCATCATCGCCCACGTTACCAGGAAATAAGACGACTGGTAGCAATGGATAACGCGGGTGATCTGCGGCAGTTTGGACTACTGAGCAACCGGCTAATATTTGACCTAATAGCCGGACAGTAGGCAGTTTTAGGCCGTGACTCAGTACATCATTGGAAGTAATGCCACCTTTGCTAATCAAAAAACCAATATTTACCGGAAGCTGTTGGACGATCGACATTAAAGTTTCCGAAACCGTAATGCCAAACTGTAGGCGAGTTGCGGTATCAGGGAACTGGAGTTCTTTACGGCTAGTATATATTACCGAAGTTTTACCGCTGGCAAAAATTTGTTGGGCTTGCTGGACAGCTTCAGCTACCAGAACTTTAGGATCGGTGGTGAGTAATCGATCGACCTCAATCTCCACCCCCACCACAGTCTTTAATTCTAATAATTTATGTAGTTGCGCCGTGGTTTTTTGCACATGAGAACCCACAATCACTGCTCCGGGTTGCTGCTTCCTGACCATTTGGCGCATATCTTGGATGGGCTGTAGTCCCAAATTAGCCAAAGAAGTTAAGATACTGGCGGCGCTGCGCAGTAAAAATCTTTTACCTTGCTGGGCGGCAGCTAACAGATCGGCGGCAAATCGATCGAAGTCACTCTGCATTTCACCATCCACCACGCCACAGCAGTTATCAGTGAGAGTTAATAGTCTCTCTAAACTACCAGCTCGGACATTTGCTAGGGTAAAACGCTCTACTGCGCTAGCCGGAATTTTGCCTTGGGTTTTTTCGGCCACATAGTCTGGTAGATAACTATGGCTGTAAGCAAATACCGAATCCCGCGCAAACTCTGTTTCGTGAACTGGGGTGGGTATGCCTTTAACCACTAAGTAATGAATGCTGTCTCTGGTAAATCTACCGCCATCAAAGAAGGCTGGCAGTAAGAAGTGAGCATCGAAGTTGCCCAGTTCAGCGGCAATAGCATCGGTTTCGATCGGGTAGTGACCCCGAAGGGTGGAGTCCGATCGACTGACTAGCAAGAAATTCTCGATCTGCGTTTCAGCTAAGGCTAATTTGAGGTTGCGACAGACTTCACGGGTTCGATCGGCAGCGTCGGTAGGTGTCAGCGCTCGTGTGTTGGTCAGCACAAAAAAAATATCTACAGCATCTTGCAGCGCAACCACCAAAGTCGGCACATCCCACTGAGTTAGCAGCAAACAGCTATGTACTGTCTGAGAGCCAGTAGGATCATCGTCAAGAACAATGATTTTGGGTCGGTTGGCTAGTGCTGTGCTGACGGCCATGATGTTTATGAAGTCTACGGAACTTCAATAGCATAGCTTCCTGCGGGGATCATTGCCCCAGAAAATTGATCCATTCTAAGCCAGCAACTGTTGAATATCGATCGAGATATCTGGGAAAGCCTGGGGAGAAATTAGCCCACTGCTAAAACTGGTGGTTGATCGATATTCGGAGTTGATCAGATCACGAAAAACAACCAGAACAGATTCTTGTAAATTTAACACCCAATATTCTGCAATTCCGGCCTCAGCATAATTATCCTTCTTCAATCCTAGGTCTTTAGCCAGCGTAGAATTTGCGACTTCAATCAGCCAAAATATATCCTCTGGGTGAGGATGTCGATCGCGATACCGGGTGGGAAGGTTTCGGACTATGGCAATATCTGGCTCGGGTTCTGAGCTGTTGGGCAAGGTAATTGGATGAGCCTCACGGATTTTAGCTTGATCTCCTAGAGTTTTACGTAGATACTCCCCGATTTCGCTGCAATAAGAGGAGTGCGGAGCACCTTCTGGCGACATCTCAATAATTTCTCCCCGAATTAGTTCTACTTTGCGCTCATCGAGTAACCCTGTCTCGATCATCTGATGATAATCCTGGATACTCCATTTGGCGTTGACGATCGGCATCAAGTTTACCTCATAAATTGAGATAGCCAGCATATCTTAGCATCAAGCAGCAATTAACCAGATGAGATTGTACTGCTTTGGCAACAGGATCGCTATGCTAGAGGTAGCCAATTCCTACAAGAGCACTCCATACCCATGCATCCCAGTTTTTTGTGGCTGATTATTGGTACTAGTCTGTGCCTGGTGGAATTAGTGTTGCCCACTGCACTAATCGCAGTCTTTCTGGGCTTAGCCGCGATCGGTATTGCCCTGTTGGTTTTGATCTTTCCGATTCCTATTGCTCTCCAGGTTCTTTTATGGGTAATAGTCTCGGGTGGTCTGGCTTGGCTCAGCCAACGCTTTTCACCCAAGCGATCGGCGATCGACTTTAGCCACACCGAGGCCCAATCTCTCACCGCAATTACTCCTGGTCAGGCTGGGCGGGTACTCTATGAAGGAGCCTCTTGGCGAGCCAAATGTGGCGATGACTCTTCCCACATTGTGCCAAACCAGCCGCTCCATGTGATCGGTCGGGAAGGGACAACCCTGCTAGTGGTACCCATGTATCAGCTAGAAGAACAATAATTTATTACTAGGAGCCAAACCATGGAATATTTTTCACTGATTATCGCCGCTGTTTTGGGACTGGGAAGCTTATCGGGCATTAAAGTTGTCCAGCAGAGCGATGAAGCCTTGGTAGAAAGACTGGGCAAATACACCGGTAAAAAATTAAAGCCGGGACTAAACTACGTGCTGCCCTTTGTAGAAAGAGTTTCTTTTCAACAGACCATTCGAGAAAGAGTAATTGATATTCCGCCACAGCAGTGTATTACTCGCGATAACGTTTCGATTACGGCTGATGCGGTGGTCTACTGGAAAATCTTAGATATGGAGCGCGCTTACTATAAAGTTGAAAACTTACAATCGGCCATGGTGAACTTAGTACTCACCCAAATTCGATCGGAAGTCGGCAAACTAGAGCTAGATGAAACCTTTACTGCCCGTGCCCAAATTAACGAAATCTTGCTGCGAGAACTAGATGATGCCACCGATCCTTGGGGGGTTAAAGTTACCAGAGTAGAACTGCGCGATATTGTGCCAGCCAGAGCGGTATTAGATGCGATGGAAATGCAAATGTCGGCAGAACGCAAAAAGCGAGCAGTTATTCTCACCTCTGAAGGCGAGCGGGAATCAGCAGTAAACTCGGCCAAAGGTCGGGCAGAAGCGCTGATTTTACAGGCAGAAGCTGAGCAAAAGTCGGTGTTGTTAGCAGCAGAAGCTGAGCGTCAACAGCAAATTTTACGAGCGCAGGGAATTGCTGCTTCTACTACGGTGTTGGCAGAGCGTTTTAAAGATAATCCAGAAGCTCTCAAGGCCGTTGAAGTACTTTTTGCTCTGGGCTATTTAGATATGGGTACGGCGATCGGTAAGAGCAGCAGTTCTAAGGTGATGTTTATTGATCCTCGATCGATACCGGCTGCTTTTGAAGGCGTGAAAGCAGTAATTGGCAATATGGAAACTGGCGAACCCAAGGTTTGATTTGATCAGATTCATCAGACAAAAAAATCCCTGATTCTTGCAGAATCAGGGAAATATAGAAAATGAGTAAACAAGCTGAGACAATTAGGCCGTGAAATAAAAGCTAAAATTAAATAAATACAAAATTTTAAAGCTGAAATTCATACTCTGCTGAGGCTGGACTGTTCTGAGCCGCGTTGTCTTCGCATGTATCTAAGTTAACTGTGTAATCGGCAAAAACCCATGAGCCAAATTGCGTATTTATCTCATTCTAAACAAATGACCAAGCCGCCTTCAATGTATCGAAGGTGGCTTTAAGTTGGCCGAATCGTGCTAGACCAATGCTTCTTCCTTAATTAACTTGTCCCAACCTAAATCTTTGAGGTTGTTGTTACGACGTAAGGGACGAGTGACCAACTCCAGAATATCTCGGGCATTAGTGAAACCATGCATTTGAGCAAAAGTGAACTCCACTGACCACTTGGTGTTGATGCCGCGCGCTTCGAGGGGGTTAGCGTGTGCCATCCCAGTAATCACCAAATCAGGCTTTAGCTCATAGATCCGCTGTAACTGGTTGTAGTTATCAGGTTTTTCCATGATGGTGGGCAATGGTGAACCCATTTCCCGACAGGTTTTTTCTAGTAACTCTAGCTCAGCCGCCTGATAGCGTTTATCCATGTAAGGAATGCCAATTTCTTGCACCGTCATACCGCAACGGACTAAGAAACGAGCCAATGAAATCTCTAACAGGTTGTCACCCATAAAGAATACCGACTTGCCCCGAATCATCGATACATAGTCTTCTAAGCTTTCCCAGATTTGGGCTTCTCGTTCTGCTAAGCCTTGAGGTACAATGCCCAACACCGAGCAGATTTTTTCAATCCAGGCTCTGGTGCCATCAGGTCCGATCGGGAACGGTGCACCAATCAACTTACACTTGCGACGACGCATTAAGGTACTAGCAGTCCGACTGAGGAAGGGATTCACACCCACTACATAGTCACCCTCAGCCAGGGTAGGCAGCTCGGTAAAGCGCTTGGCGGGCAG
>JAYUSV010000031.1:0-2832 GCA_043755495.1 Synechococcales cyanobacterium | reverse complement strand
AAAATACTTTTTGAATTTTTTACTGATGGACAAAAGTTCGATTTTCCTAAAATTCATAAGTACTACTCTGCCGAGCAAATCATTTAGGATTGCTATATGATCTTAGCAAACATTGCGCTGTCCTTGCAAAAGAATTCCCTTTTGCCGACAAACTTAATTCTCAGGCCAGACAGGCATCAGCCGAACGAGCTTGGGCTGCAATATCTCGATTCTTCGATAATTGCAAGAAGAAAGTAGTTGGTAAAAAAGGGTATCCTCAGTTTCAAAAAGATTGCCGTTCAGTTGAATACAAGACCTCTGGATGGAAGTTGTCTGAGGATAGAAAATCAATCACATTTACTGATAAGAATGGGATTGGACGCTTGAAACTTAAAGGGATAAGGGATTTACACTTTTATCAGCTTGACCAAATCAAACGGGTAAGGTTGGTAAAACGAGCGGATGGCGTATACGTTCAATTTTGCGTTGACGTAGCTCGAACAGAAGATATTCAGCCGACTGGTAACACCATTGGCCTTGACATGGGAATCAAAAGTTTCTACACAGATTCAAATGGTCTAGAGGTTGAGAATCCTAAATTCTATCGAGCAAGTGAACAAAGAATGAAACGTAGTCAAAGACTTGTTTCCCGAAAAGTTAAAGGATCGAAAAACCGCATAAAGGCTAGATTTAAGCTAGGAAAAACCCACCTTAAAATAAGTAGGCAACGTAAAGACCACGCTGTGAAATTGGCGCGATGCGTAATCAAGTCAAACGACTTAGTAGCCTACGAAGACTTAAGAGTGAGAAACATGGTGAAGAACCATTGTTTGGCTAAATTTATTTCTGATGCTGGATGGTATCAATTCAGAGTTTGGCTAGAGTATTTCGCTAAGGTGTTTGGTCGGGTAACTGTTGCAGTTAAACCAGCCTATACATCCCAAGAATGCTCTGCCTGTGGCACTGTGGTTAAGAAATCGCTGTCAACTCGCACACATGTTTGTCAATGCGGGTGTGAATTAGATCGTGATCACAATGCTGCAATTAATATTCTGAATCGTGGATTAGGTACCGTAGGGCATACGGGAACCTCTGTACTCGACACTTCGGCTACGCTCAGTGCGAGTGCAGGAATCGCTTCTGGAGAATTGGCCTCTACTCTTGCTGGTGCAAGCCTGTTTGAGCAAGTCAGCTCGGTGATAGAAGAATCTCAGTCTCTTCAGAGCTGAGAGTGTCAAGATAAGGAAGTCAGCTCAAGACAAGGCAGTTGATGATATTGATAGTGAATTTAAATTCTGGACATTTGATTTATAAGGCTATCAAGATAGTGTAATTTCATTTCCTAGTAAATGCCAAAGTAGCAATAAGTTTAATGGAGATCGTTGGTTCCCCTTAAAGACCCGAAGATTGCAGTGACTCAACAAGGTTTTTGGCTAATGTAGCGATCGAACCCCAATCTTCCTCCTCCAAACATTTCTTCGGAAACAAAGAACCTGCCAACCCTACAGCGATCGCCCCCGCCCCAATCAAATCCTTGGCATTTAGCAGATTCACGCCCCCAGTGGGGATTAATGGAATCTGACCCAAAGGGCTACAAATTGCCCGAATATAGTCAGCCCCACCCAAAGACTGAATCGGAAACACCTTCACACTCGCCGCCCCCGCTTGCCAAGCCGTCACAATCTCCGTCGGCGAAAAAGCCCCCGGAATCATCGGTATCCCGATCGACCGGGACTTACCAATTAAACCCACATCCACATGGGGGCTAAACATAAACTGGGCACCACTGCTGATCGCATCACTCCATTGCTCATTAGTCAAAATAGTCCCAGTGCCAATCACGCAATCTGGTAACTCCTGCTGTAGCTCAGGAATTAAATCCCACGCCCGATCGCTATCTGCCGTAATTTCAATTAACTTAATGCCCCCCGCTGCCACTGCCTTGGCCATCTGCAAACCCAAGCGATAGGAAGGAGCGCGAATCACCGCAATTACTCGCTGTTGCTCAAGACATTCTAGCCAGTTCATCACTACACCAGTATTTCATCAATAGCCGCGATGTCCAGCCGCGACAGAGAAAGCATTTTAACATCCTCTACCCGATCGCACCGAGCCACAAATTGACAGTTTTTGCAGAGCTGTTTTTCTGGTTCCACCTGGGGCAAAAATTTTCCTTGGCGGTATTGCTTGAGCCAGCCGCTTAGTCGATCGATCAACTCCCCCAATTCTTGCTGAGTTTCTTGGTGCTGTCGATCGCTGTAACCAAAGGTCACAGATTGAGGTGGATCGCTCTGAACAAACCAATAGGTAAAGGAAACATCTGCTGGTACGTAGTCGCTGGTGGCTACCAACATATATAAGTACAGCCTGGTTTGCCATTCTTGCTCCAGTCTTTCGGCTCTGGCCGGACGACCATAGGTTTTCCAGTCGATAATTTGGGCTTTGACTCCTAGCAATAATAGATCATAAATCGCTGTGAATAGATACTGGTTTTCATGATCTGCTCCAGAGATCATCAGCGTTCGCACCTGTTCGCTGGCTCGCTCAATCTCTGGGTTTTCGGCAAATAAATGGGGTGCGGCTTGTTGTAGACCATGCACAGCGGCCTGAATTTTGGGGTTGACAGCGAGAAATGGCTCGATCAGCATTCCCAATTCTCTTTGGTGCAACAGCCGGTGAAAATCGCTACCAAACTGCATACTCTGCTGTCGATCGGTGGGTGACAAGGTGGCCAGCGAGCTGAGATAGATGTATTCAAACTTGCGTGGGCATTCCTGCAATGTTTTGAGATGCCCTTGAGAAAGACGCTGAAGATTGATGCAATCTGGATTAGAAATACTCATATCAGATGCT
>JAYUSV010000030.1:0-2833 GCA_043755495.1 Synechococcales cyanobacterium | reverse complement strand
GATCGGCTCTGGGCACAAAAAGCTCGCAAAAAATCTGCTCAAAGAGTCCTTACTTACTTCAGTTGGTCGGGCGTAGCTCAGCAGCTTAGCGATTTGTACAAAGAGCTTTTGGCAGAACCCAAACTGTTAGAAACTGCCGCACTCCCGGCTGTTAACTTTAGGGTCTCTTAAGCTAATATAGAGTCTGGCTAACTAGCCAGCCTTATATTGTCAAAGACCTGAGCCAAATACTTGAGAATTGGCGATACTCTCCGCAGCGATTTCACCTTAAGCAATGTCATTAGCTGGATATGTCTACGTACACCGCCGAGTCACTTAAAGCCGAACTGCACGATAAAGGGTGGCGGCTTACACCCCAGCGAGAAGTAATCTTAAAGATTTTCCAAGATCTCGAAAGCGGTAAGCACCTAAGCGCCGAAGATCTACAAGGAGTCTTGGCTACTGCTGGCCATCAAATTAGCCTTTCGACTATTTATCGCACCGTAAAAATGATGTCGCGCATGGGCATTTTGCGAGAGCTAGAACTAGCTGAGGGGCATAAACACTACGAAATCAATAGTCCAGCGCCCCACCATCATCACCATTTAATTTGTGTTTCTTGCAATAAAACGATCGAGTTCAAAAATGACTCGATTCTCAAAATTGGCCATAAGACCGCCCAAAAAGAGGGCTACCATCTGCTAGATTGCCAGATGAGTATTCATGCCATTTGCCCCCGCTGTCAGCGATCGATCGTTTAAATTTGCGATAGCTCCGCTTGCACCTTTGGTGGTCGGACTACGTTTGTCGTTGGGATATTGCCTAGCAGCAACGCTACGCGTACCGATAGGTCGTCCGTAGGACTTACGACTCCGCTTACCCAACTGGATTTTTAGTTTCCTGGATCGCGCTCTAAGTTACCGCTTTTTAACCAGCCTTCCAAAGTACCATCGCTGTTGCGTACTTGTACCCAGGTTTTTTCGGTATTTTCCTGCATTACAGTGACTTTTTCTTTGAAGGCTACGCCGCCAATTTTGGTGCTGCTATCGGTAGCTTCTTGACGTAAAGATACACCTTGCTCCCAAATAACGGTTGCACCATAAGCACCAGCGGGCAGCTCTTTCTCTTCTTTTTCTTTATCTTTTTTAGGATCAGGTTTTTCTGATTCTGTTGGCTTTGGAGTGGCGATCGGCTTGGGTTTAGGCTTGGGCTTGTTTTCCTCAGCAAATGATGGTCGTTTTGGCTGCACACTCAGGTTGGTCGTAAAAAAGTAGTATCCTCCAGCACCGGCTATGGCACCCAAAGCAGCTATGCCCAGTATCACGCCGAGTATAAATTTAACTGTGCTAATCATTAGTTATTACCTAAAATGTTGCCTTGACGAGATGCCAGCCTTGCACGGCCAGAATTTGCCCATTCTTGCAAGGCATTAATTTGCTCTTGAGCGGTGATTGCTAGAGGGATAGTTTGACTAGCAGCTTCCAGAATATCATTTGTGGTAAAGTCTCGGTTCTGACTAAAGCCAATATGCATGGCTTCAACTAAAATTTGCTCAATTTCTGCCCCAGAGAAACTAGGGGTTTCGGCAGCTAATCGATCGAGGTCAAAGTCTCGTAAGTTCTGCGCCCGCACTTTTTGGAGGTGGACGGCAAAGATCGATCGGCGTTCACTCTGACTAGGCAAGCCGACAAAAAATATTTCATCAAACCGCCCTTTGCGCAAAATTTCCGGGGGCAGGGCTTGGACGTTGTTGGCGGTGGCCACCACAAACACGGCAGAGGTTTTCTCGGCTAGCCAGGTGACTACGGTGCTAAATACCCGGCTGGTGGTGCCTGCATCGCCTTTGCTATCCAGTCCGCCAAAGGCTTTATCGATTTCGTCGATCCAGAGAATGCAGGGCGATAGGGCTTCGGCGAGTTGGATCATTTGGCGAGTGCGTGATTCTGATTCGCCGACTAGTCCAGCAAATAAACGACCTACATCAAGTCTGAGCAATGGCAAGTGCCAATGGTGGGCGATCGCCTTGGCCGTCAGCGATTTCCCTGTACCTTGAATACCCACCAGCAACAGACCACGAGGATGAGGCAGGCCATACTGGCGGGCTTTATCAGAAAAGGAGCCACCGCGCCGGACTAGCCACTCTTTGAGGTTATCTAGGCCGCCAATGTCTTCCATTTGGGCGCTGGTGGGGTAAAACTCCAAGATTTGGGTTTGGCGAATAGACTGGCGCTTTTCTTCTAGGATAGATTCTACGTCGGCTGGTTCGATCGATTGATGTTCGGCGATCGCTCTCCCTAGTACTCTGCGCACTCGATCAAGGGATAAGCCTTGGCTGGCACGCACTAGGTCATCGAGCGCTGAGCTGGCTAGGTTTTGCTGGGTGGCTTGCAAGAGTTTAGAGATTTCGCTGCGGATTTCTTCGGCGTTGGGTAACGGGAATTCTAAAATGGTAATGGCTTCGCTGAGGTCGTTGGGGATGCTGATTTGGGGGGCGAGGATGATCAGGTTTTTGGGTTCGGCTTTGAATTTACGCCCCAAGTTACGTAGTTTGCGGGCAACCGACACGTCTTCTAAAAAGCGATGATAGTCCCGCAAAATAAAAATGCCGGGTTCGTTGGGGGATAGTTTGTCAATAAATTCTAGGGCTTGTAAGGGGTTTCGGCGGCCAAATCCTCGATCATTGGGGTTGCCTTGGTAGCCGTCTACAAAGTCCCAGATGTATATTGGACGGTTTTCTAGTTGTTTAGCCACTTGCTCGATCGATTTTTCTACTCGCTCTTCTTCGATCGTGGGAATATAGATCAGGGAGTAGCGGGCGCGAATGAGCAGGGCGAGATCGGTACCAAAGGCCATA
>JAYUSV010000029.1:0-28187 GCA_043755495.1 Synechococcales cyanobacterium | reverse complement strand
CAATGGCGATCAGTTTCTAACCATCAAACTGCCGCTGAGCTATTGCCATCGTTGGGTCAACGGATCTTTTTGACGATCGGGCGGCAAGAATTGGGTTTCTATGCTCATTTACAAGATCTGTGGTTTTTAATGAGATCGATCGATCCCCCAGATCTACCGGCAATTCCACCCGGTGAAATGTTGTTGGCCAAAGGGCCTTTTGACCTCAATTCTGAACGAGAGCTGTTGCTGAAATATCAAATTCAGGCGATCGTCAGCAAAAACAGTGGCGGTAAAGCCACTTATGCCAAAATCTTGGCGGCTAGAGAATATTATCTTTGGTGACGAAGAAGTTACGACTGGTGCTTCTAATGACTTACAGCAAGTTGCTCGCACTGCTCGCCAAATGGTGACTCGCTTTGGGATGAGTAGAGAAGCTCGGCCCTGTGGCTTTGGGTCGTCAGCAAGGCAGCATGTTTATGGGTAGAGATATCGCCAGCGAAAGAGATTTCTCGGAAGAGACTGCTTCGATGATCGATGAAGAGGTTAGTGATTTGGTGGCGGTGGCTTACCAAAGAGCTAAGGATGTCTTGGTTGGTAACAAGCATGTGCTCGATAAGCTGGCTGAAATGTTGGTAGAAAAAGAGACTGTGGACTCTGAAGAGTTATCGCAGTTGTTGATTGCTAGCGAAGTGAAGATGGCTCCGATCGTGTAATCGTTTTGGGGTGGGGTTTGACTCCGCTGTTTCCATCGTTAATCTGAAGAAGACCGATCAATATTTGATCGGTCTTTTTTGCTATGTGGCTCGATAGAAATAAGTGCAACCAAAGCTATCGCTACTAGCTCAAAGCTTCTGCCAATGCATTGCGAAAATCGATCGCCCGTTTATAAAAAATATCGTGGTGATTATTAGGATCTTCCCATAGCGCTCGATCGATCACCGCTGCCAAAGGCTGAGGAATGCTAGAATCTCGCTCTAAAATTGGCACAGCTTCATCTTGCAAAATCACCTGAAGCGGATCGCGCTTGCCAAAATCGCGGGGAGGTAAACCAGTCAGCATGTTATACAAACAAGCTGCCGTTGCCCACACATCTACCGCTGGCTGCACATATTTGGTATTTAGCAACTGTTGCCGAGACATATAACTTGGCGTACCCATCACACCGCCTTGGCCAGTCATGGTTTGACCACTCATTCCTGCTAGCTCAAAAGCCTTAGCCAAACCATAGTCACCAATTTTAGCTAGGGTTTTATCGCCATTGCGCTGTAAGAAAATATTAGCTGGCTTGAGATCTCGATGCACCAAACCTTGGCCTTCACCGATCGAACCATCAGCCAGTCGAATAGCTGGTAGCACCGCATTGTGGGTATACTCTAAACCAGCTAAAACCTGAAGTGTAATAGAAATTGCTATTTTTAATGGGATCTTGCCACCTTGGCTAACAATAAAATCAGCAACACTGCCTTCGTGACAACATTCCATCGTGAAGTAAAAAATATTCTTGGCCTCTCCATAGTCAATGGTGCGTACCACATTGGGATGACGCAACGACTGAGTATTAGCCATCTCGCGGATAAACATTTTAACCGCTCGATCGTTCACGGCTATTTGGGGTAGCATCACTTTCAATGCCACCATTTCCTCAGTAGAGTCATTCTGGGCTAAATACACTGCTCCGCATTTACCAGCTCCGAGCAATTTGACAATTGTATAGCCTCTAATTCCGGCTAAAGAGGGGTGATCACCTGCGGCCAGACTCAATAAATCATTGGCAGCTTGACGATTATCAGGGGGTTTAAACGTAACTCTCGACAACACACTCGAAGCCGTACCGGTATCTTCGATTTTCACCTCGAAAGCAGTGTAACCAATTTGTAGTAAATCTCCATCCATCAAGTCTCGCTCTAATCCGTCCGCCTCCTGAGACAATTTTTGTTGCGAACCAACTCGCTGACCATTTACATAAGTGCCATTACCACTGCCCAGATCGCGTACCCGAATAGAAGGTGGATTGATATCTAGCAAACAGTGATAGCGAGATACCTGGGCATGGGCTGCATCACTCGGCAACCGCACATTACAGTCTTTATGGCGACCAATAGTGCAAACTTCACGTTCCTCGTACACGTACTGAGTGCCCGATAGTTGGCCTTGGGTAATAGTTAAGACAATTTTGGCTGGCATAAGCAACAATCCATCAGGCTCAATCTACTATTTTAGATTGTTTAGGTCGCAGACTACCCGAAAGCCAATTTTATTGCTGCGATAATTTGTTGGTGCCCAATGACGAGCAGTCGATCGACAGACTTGTGAACTGCAACCCCAAGCACCACCGCGCAAAATACATTGACTAGCATCGCCATCAGTGCGCCAAGCACTGCCATCACTTGGTGCGCCCACATAGTCATCATGCTGGTAGTCGGCACACCACTCCCAAACATTGCCATGCAGATCGTGGAGACCGAAAGAGTTGGCTGGGAAAATATCGACAAAGCTAGTACTGCGCCGAATCAAATTGGCCGAGAATTTACTATTTTTTATGCTGCTGTCGTAATTAGCCAAATTAGGGTAGAGATGCGTGCCAAAAGAAAACGGTGTTTGGGTGCGCGCCCGACAGGCGTATTCCCATTCAGCTTCAGTAGGCAAGCGATAAATTTGACCTAGCCTTTCAGAAAGCTGGGTACAAAAAGTCATGGCATCATACCAAGAGACATTTTCTACTGGCAGCCGATTGCCATGAAAATGTGCTGGATTGTGATCGAGCACGGCCATAAACTGTTCTTGAGTGATCAGAAATTTACTCATTTGAAAAGACTCGACCGTCACCAAATGCTGAGGATTCTCCCTGCTCAGGCTACCAGTCTCATTACTACCCATGAAAAAATCGCCACCTTCAACCTCGACCATATCTAGCTCGATATTTTTACCCCGCCAAAAGCTACCCGATCGAATGATGGTTTTCTGAAGTACCGGAGTGGAATCTACTGCCGTACAGCTCATTTCTACTTCGCTAAAGCGAGTTACCACTCCGATCGTGGTTTGCCAATCTTTATCTATTTCTGGGTAGCTGTGGAGGGGAGGACGCTGTTCTTCTAGCTTAGATTCATCATCTAAACCCAGCATTTGTCGAAATTCGGCCATTGTTTGAGGACGTTCTTGCGGTTTTTGGGCCATGCCGCTCAATATTGCTTTATTTACTCGATCGCTAACCGTAGAGTTGAAGTGTTGGGGGGCTGGCATATCCACATAGCTGCGAAAATTTGCCGGGATCGGGACTTGAGCTGTTAATAGGTGGTAACAAGTCGCCGCGAGGGCGTATACGTCAGAATAAGGTCCGGCTTCCCCTACTTTGTACTGTTCGGGAGGGGCATAACCAGCCGTAGTAATGTTGTTAGTATCTGCATTGTTATTGACTACTGCTAGTCCAAAGTCAATCAATACAGCTTCTTTGGTTTTTTGTCGCAACAAAATATTGTGAGGCTTAATGTCTCGGTGTAAAAACCCTTGATCATGACAGTAGGTGATGGCTTTGCTGATTTGGTTGATATAGACTAAAGCCTCAGTTTCGGGCATTTGACCACTTTCATCGGCATAGTGGGCGAGTTCTTCGCCCTCGATATATTCCATCACCATACCCCATAAACCATCCTCTTGGATTAGCTCATACACCTGGACAATATGGGGGTGTTGGCAGCCTTTCAGAATCATCGCTTCGTTTATGAACCGCTCTTGCCGTTCGGTAAAATCATCGCGATTTTGTTGGAGGTGATTGAGTGTCTTGATTACTACTGGTCTCTCCCGCAGAGTGGAAACAGCAGACTCAAAAATATGTTCCAAGGCCAAATAAGTTACTCCAAAGCCACCCGCTCCCAAAACTTTTTGGATGCGAAACCTGCCGTTTTTGATTTCTTGGTTATTTTGCCAAACTTGCATTAGCGATAGCTCCGCTGCACCTGCGGTGATCATGGGGGATAGAAAACGAAGATATTTAAAATCTTCTTCCTTTTGTAGTAATACCCACCAAGTGACCAATTTACACAGATCTCAGTATAAATTCGGAGCTATTTGCCCAAAAGCTTAACGCAACCTACTCCGCCAAAATACAAGCCCAAAATGGCTCCAGCTAGCAGGCTTTGGGTGATGGGATCGGTAGAAGGCGTGATGACCGCCCCAGCCACCATCGCCGATACCACCACCGTCCGCCAACTTTTGAGCATTTGGCCAGAGGAGACAATGCCCAGTAAAGCCAACAAAATTTGCACCACAGGCACCTGGAAAACTAATCCAGTAGCTAAAAGCAACACTAAAACAAACTCAAAATAGCGTTCGATCGACCAGAACTGCTCCACCACATCAGCCCCATAGCTGACCAAGAAATTCAAGGCTGCGGGAATCAGTAAATAGTAAGCAAACAGTAGGCCGCCCAAAAATAAAAAGCTGGACCCAATGACCACCGGTAACACCAGCCGCCGCTCCCGCTTGGTTAATCCCGGCAAGACAAATTGAATCACCTGATACAAAATCACCGGGGTAGCCACTAAGATTCCTCCGTATCCAGCCACTTTAATTGAGACAAAAAAGTATTCTCCTGGAGTAAGCTGCAAAAACTTGACTCCTTTGGCTGGCACTTCCAATAGCGCTACCAATTGCCGCACTACGGTAAAACAGCCTAATGCTCCCACCACCACTGCAATTAGGGCATAAAAAATGCGGGTGCGCAGCTCTTCTAGATGCTCGAAGAAAGACATCTCTACTTCTTCTGACATGCCTTCTGGGGCTAAAATTTCGGCTGCTGCTGGCTCCCAGAGCTGAACATCTTCATCAGTAGCTACCAGCGCTGACTCCTGATCATTTGGTGGTTCCCAGAGCTGGACATCTTGCGCCACAAAGTTTTCAACAGCAGGTTCAGATTCTTCTGCCATGCTGTTTTCCCAGGGGGTGTTTTCGAGGCTGGTGGTTTCGGGTTCTGCGCTCATCAACAAATCATTCAGACAGGGTCAAAGAATATTATAGAGGTGGACAGTTCCGGGATGGGACAGCCGATCAATTTAATGAATCTCATTTAACTAATGATTTCACTGCCGTAACAGAGATCACTGACAGCCATCATTTATTGACGAGCGTGGTTTTGATATCAGCAGAGTGAGGGTTTCACCTCTTTTTGGTTAAGAACTTTGAAGATTTACAGTAGTCTTGAACACAATTATATTTTTTTCTCAGGATTACTCCATCTAACTTTCAGCAAAATTTACCAATAAAAATGAGCCGAATGTAACTTTTTCTATCTGGGAGGATAGGTTACAGTAGGGACGTAAGGGATGTTTAACCAATAAAATAAAAAATATTATGAAAGCAATGATTCTGGCGGCAGGGAAGGGTACTCGGGTACAACCGATCACCTATACCATTCCTAAACCATTGATTCCAATCTTACAAAAACCGGTAATGGAGTTTTTAGTTGACCTGCTGCGTGAGCATGACTTCACAGATATTATGGTCAACGTCAGCCATTTGGCGCAAGAAATTGAAAGTTACTTTCATGATGGCCAGCGTTTTGGTGTAAACATTGGCTATTCTTTTGAAGGTTCGATCGGGGGTCGTGGGGAACTGGTTGGTAAGGCTATGGGTTCAGCAGGGGGCATGAAGCGGATCCAAGACTTCTCGCCCTTTTTTGATGATACTTTTGTCGTGTTGTGTGGCGATGCCTTAATTGACTTAGATTTGACTGCTGCTGTGAAATGGCATCGAGAGAAAGGCTCTCTGGCCACAGTGGTAATGAAGTCTGTTCCCAAGCAAGAAGTCTCTAGCTATGGGGTGGTGGTTACTGATGAAGATGGTCGAATCCAGGCGTTTCAAGAGAAGCCTACGGTGGAAGAAGCCCTCAGCAGTGATATTAATACTGGTATCTACATATTTGAGCCGGAAATCTTCAATTACATTCCCTCTGACGAGGAATATGACATCGGTAGCCAACTATTTCCTAAGCTAGTAGAAATGGGCGCGCCCTTCTATGGCATTTCGATGGATTTCCAATGGGTGGACATTGGCAAGGTGCCAGATTATTGGCAGGCTATTCGCAGTGTTTTGATGGGTTACGTCAAAAATGTGCCGATTCCTGGTAATCAAGTAAGGCCGGGTATTTACACTGGTCTGAACGTCTCGGTGAACTGGGATAAAGTCAACATTGAAGGCCCAGTATACATTGGGGCTATGACCAAAATCGAAGATGGTGCCACTATTATTGGTCCTTCGATGATTGGCCGCAACTGTCACATTTGCAGCGGCGCACTTATTGACAATAGCGTGGTATTTGAATACTCTCGAATCGGTGGCGACGTGTGCCTGAGGGACAAATTGGTGTTTGGCCGCTACTGCGTAGACAAAACTGGCAACACGATCGACTTACAAGCAGCTTCCCTCGACTGGTTAATTACCGATTCTCGCCAGCCGATGTCAAAAGTAAATAAAATGTCCCCTTTAGAAGCGCGGGCGATCGTTCAAATGTTTAACTTTAACGATAGTTCCCGCTCTGCTTGAGAGCATCCCTAGCTCGTCTAGCCAAAAAGCTGCCCTTAAGGGCAGCTTTTTGATGGAAAAATTACAGCCCTAGGAATAGATTTTCTTTCGTCCTGAAACCGCTCCCTATCTAGCGAAAAGAGGATTACTCAGTAGTATATTGCTGGAGCGGGTATCGAACCGAGCTTCTGGCGGTAGCTGTGATACGATTCGACACTTTGGAAAATGCGAGTCGTGCCCTCTTCATAATTTTTCCCTGATGACTAAACTCAATAGGTACCGACATCTGTGGGTGTGCTTTTTGGCACTTTCCACCACTACTTTGGCTGCCAACCGAGCAGAGGCCACTGGTAACAATACTGGTAACACTTTTGATACAGCCAAGGCGATCGATCTTAATCAGCGATACGAAGGCACGCTACCAGTCGGCCAAGGCCGTCACTGCTACCGAGTCGATGTACCCAGTGGTAAAAAAGTGGCTATTCAAGGTAGTAACAATTATGGCTCAGTATTTGTTTCTGCCTATACTGGCCATGGCAACTTACTAATTGGTGAAACTCAAATCCTCTCTTCTTTTCAGAAGACTGGCAAGGTAGAAACCGAAGAAACCGACGGCGGGGTGATGGTCTGTGTCGATAGTGACATGGCTCAACGCCAGCAAGAACACCGCTATAGTCTCCAAATAGCAGTAGCTGGAGGAGCTACTGTAGTGGCTAAATCTACGCCTAAAGCTCCTGTTAAAACAGTGCCAACCGCACCATCTATAGTGGCTAAGGTAAATGACCGAGTAGTTTTCTCTCCCACCAATAACCGACCTAAAAATCCTTTAGTGGTGGTAGCTAGAGCATCTGAAATTATTCTTTATCCCCAGCTGAAAACCCGTAAAAGTGAAACCCGCGAATCGCCAGTTTCGCCTTATGTGAATTCTTCCATGCAGTTAGCAGCTAACTCTCGATCATTCGATCGAGCGAAAGATGGCGGCATTGGTGGAGATACTGGTAATAACTTCCAAACAGCCCGCGCGGTTACGCCAGAGCAAATGTATGGAGGCTATCTGAATGCCAAAGGTAAAGACGATCGCGATTGCTATGTTTATAATGATGTACCCAATGGCAGCAAATTGAAAGTAAATGTAGCTAACAATGATGGCATTTTAGGCATTTCGGCCTACAGTGATCGTGGCAGTATCTTGATTGGTCAAACATATATCATCAATCAACAGGGTATTCTTCAGACCGAAGCCACTAATGGTGACGTGATGGTTTGTATGGATACTGATGGCGAAAAATCTGACCATCAATATACTTTTAATGGTCGAGTTGATCATTAATTGACTTTCCTAAAACAAACACTGAATGGAAAAATTTCCATTCAGTGCTTTTTATGATGCATTTGGAGACCGATCTATTGAGGCTTTTGGTCTAGATTAGGCTCAACGGGACTGATTTTAGGAGTGATCGGACGAACAACCGGAGTAGAGGGGGAAGAATTACTGGCTGTGGGCATAAACCTTATGGCAGTCACTCCGGCGATCGCCGTCGCTACTAAAAAGCTGCCAACTCCCAACCACACATAAGATTTCTTAGGCGCACTGGGTTCGGTCGCAGACGGAGGCGCTGATAACAACAAGGTGCTATTGGGAGTCAAATTTAAAGCCGTGGTGGAGGCAGCCGTGGCAGTTGGCACCGAAACTGTTTCCCGAGGTTGTTTGACTCGACAGTGAATCAAGCCCACGGTGACATTATCATGGCCATTCCGAGTATTAGCCGTAGTAATCAGGCGATTGGCCGCCGTAGCTAGGTCAATTTTACCTTCTAAGACGGGCAATACATCTTGCTGCCAAAACTGTTCGACTCGGTTGTGATCGCTAAGTCCATCAGAGCACAACAGAAAAATACACTCTTCGTCCACCACCATCCGATGGACAGTGGGATGCAAGCTGGTAGAAGAAGTCATGCCCAATGCTTGAAAAAGTGAGCCGCAACCGGGCGCACTCAAGGCATCTCGGTATAGAGCATAGCCTAACCGCACTTCTCTAGTGGCCAGATCATCATCTAAGGTAACTTGTTGGCAGCCACTGCGAGTAATTCGATAAACGCGACTATCGCCTACATTGGCTACATAGGCTTCATGACCCTGAATAATAGTCAGCGCCATGGTCGTACCCATGCGCTGTCGTTCCTGGCGACTCTCACTATCATTGCGCAAACTGATCTGGTCATTGGCCACGCAGACTGAGGTGGCAATTTGACTGATAGTAGATTCAGGGTTGCGATTTTCGGGTTTGGTTAAAACATTTTCTAAGCGGTTGCGAATTGTTTCGATCGCCAGGTTAGAAGCAACTTCACCACCCTGATGGCCACCTACACCATCACAGACGATCGCTAGAGTCAAATCATAGCCCGTGCGGTATTGCAGATCGCCACCACCCACCGGGTAGCAAGCATCTTCGTTTTGGCCGCGACTCGGTCCAGTGTGGCTCAATGTTAAATATTCGCATTCTAAAAACTGTCGCTGGCTACCTACAGTCAAATTTTGATCTAAGATTGCAACTAGCTGATCGGCTTTTTTGATTTCGCCAGAGATCAGCCCCTGGCAAATTTTTTCCATGGATTGAGCGGCTCCAATCCGAGTAGTCTTTAGCCACTTTTGCCACAAATATCCCAAGTCAGTCAACTGGGGCGGTGTGGTATCGATCAATAGTTCTAATGTCTTTACAATCCCCTGATCTACTCGTAACAGTTGGGGATCGAGCAAAGTGGAAGCACAACCTTCGTCTAAAAATGGTTGCCAAAGACGAGAAATTTGCCATAGCCAGTTGAGTTGGCGCATTGAACCTGCCGATTTCCAGCCAGTTTCGATATCGGGCATTAGCTCCCCATTGATACTAGCTGCCATCAAACTGCTATGGATCGGGGCATTTTCTACGACCCAAAGCTGAGAAGTCTTACGGCCACCGCGATTAATGGTCAACCGGCCATAAATTTGGGGAACATGCTGCTTATAGGGCAGTAAGCGTAGGTATTTGGTAATTTCTTCAGGAATTTTATCTACTCGATCTGGAGGCAAAGCGGGCTTGGTATCTAGCAAAGTACGCTTGGCAACCAACAGGTAACGACCATTGAGCACCTGACCAATTTTAATATCAGCCAAATCATCACCCAGCACCCACAGATAAATTTTAGGAATCGGAAAACGACAGTGTGCACAAACACTTTGGCTCACCTGGTTAGGAGCCTGACATTCCGGGTTGTAACAAACGATCGATGCCGCCATAGTTTTTTTGAGGGGTGGGTGCCCTAAACATCTGCTGGTAGATTAAAAGCTGGGAAAGATGATTCCCGCACTTCTGGGAAAAATGAACATAGCAATAAAGTCTACAATCAATTGGATTACTGAGGATAACCGGTTTTTACCACCACGTTTAGTATATTCTAACCGCAAGTTTTACAGGCTATCCTTACTCTTATTTATTCCCATGATTTATCCTTGTCTACCACCTAATCCTTTAAAGCCGGGAGACTTATTGCGAGTTATTGCTCCCAGTGGACGTTTGCACGAAAAGACCGATTTTTTGGCTGGAGTGGAGGTGTGGCAGCAGCAAGGGTATCGAGTGCAAATAGATGATGATGGCAGCCAGGGCTGGGGATATTTGGCCGCTCCTGACAGCCGCCGCCGGGAGTTACTGGCAGCAGCTTGGGCAGATCCAGACTGTCGAGGAATTTTGTGTGTGCGGGGTGGTTATGGCGGAGCCAGATTGTTGGAAGATTGGCAATGGCCCGCAACAGATCATCCCAAATGGTTGATTGGTTTTTCTGATATTACTAGTTTGCTTTGGAGTTTGACGCATCTAGGTATTGCCGGGGTTCATGGTCCGGTTTTGACTACTTTAGCTTTAGAGCCTAGTTGGTCACAGCAGCGTTTGTTTGATTGGGTTACTGGTAAATCAATTCCGGCTTTAACTGGCGAAACTTGGGTTGCCGGAAAGGCTCAGGGCTTTTTACTACCAGCCAATTTAACCGTCGCTACACATTTGTTGCACACGCCAGTGCAGGCATCTTTGCAAGGAGTAATTTTAGCAATCGAAGACGTCACCGAAGCACCTTACCGGATCGATCGAATGCTGACTCAATGGCGGGCTAGTGGTATGTTGAAATTATTGCGCGGTATTGCCATCGGTCGTTTTAGTCAGTGTGAAGGAAAGCCATACAGTTTAACTGTGACAGAAGTGTTGCGCGATCGGCTCGGTGATTTGGGGATTCCGATCATTGCCGATTTACCTTTTGGTCACGATGGCTGCAATGCCGCTTTACCAGTAGGAGTCGCGGCCACTTTAGATGCTGATGCTGGCAAATTAATCATCGGCTAGAGTTTGGCGATCGCTCCACCACTTATTGAGCTTTTGATAAATGCCACTGCCGATTGCTCCGGCCATCAAGACACTGATAGCGGGCATAAAAACTGGTTCCCAAAGTCGGTGCCACAGGTCAAAGCCCAGGTCGATGTTGCTGGCTCGACCGCATAGCCCGACTACAAACCAGCCAAAGATTGCCAAAACAAAAAAGACGTTGGCGGTTAGTAATAAATTGATCAGATTCCAAATTTTATCTTTCATAGCAGAACATCTTAGCGCCATTGGCCGCTGATTTGGCGGTTACTCGCTCAAATTTATCCGGTTGCTAGCCGATGCTGACCGTATAGGTACCTATCGATCAATAGATCAACAAATCTATATTCCACATCAACTAAGAGTTCACATGCTGAAAAATTGGTTCCTCATTACCGCTGCTAGCTTTGGCGTAGGCTTTGGCGTTACTTATACAATTACTCAATTGCCAACACCATCAGCCATTGCTGGAGCCGCCGGAACAACTGGCGCGATCGGCAGCGTAATTTTGTGTTCCAAACAGCGCAAAGAAGAAGTAGAGCGTAAAACGCGGTCTATGCAAGCGACGGTCAACATTCTAGAGCAACAAGAAAAAGCTCTGGGGCAGCAGATGCAAAGTCATCAAGATAATCGTCAGACTATTCAATACCAAGTTGGGCAACTAGAGCAGCAGCTCGCTGGTCTACAGTCTAAGCAACAGGGTCAAGAAGCTTCGATCTCCAAGTTCGATCGAGAGCTAGAAACCAAAAGAAATAGCGTGGCTGAGCTAGATGCTAAACGGGCAGAACTGACTACTCTCACCGCAGAAATAGCTAACTTACAGCACCAGCAAAAGGCTGCTCAAGCTGCACTGCTAAATTTGCAAAATATTGAAGCAGAAATCACCATTTACTCTGTAACTAAAGCGCAATTGACCTTGGAAGTTGCTCAGCTAGAAAAATATCAAACTGAAATTAAAATTCAGATTGCTGACGATAAAGATATTTGTGAGAAAGCTGAAGAGTATTTACTATTTGTGGATCAAGAGGTTCGCGACAAGCAATCCGATTCGCTAGAATTAGATATTAACATTAAGCATAAGGTTGCCGAACTCAATACTTGCCGCCAGCAATTAGCTGAACTATCTCAACAAAAAACTGAAGCAGAGTCAGCAATTAAAAAACTGGCCATAGAGTTACAGCAAGCTGGTGAGGCGATCCTGCAACAGGAAAATGTCCAACAGGCCGCAGAATCACAATTAGCTCAGCTAACTAGCGATATTGCTGCTCTGAAACTGGAGTTGCTGGATTGCCATAGCCAAATGACTGATCCCAGCCTGCAATATGTAGATGTCCCACAACCAGATTATTTGTCTGCCGAAGAGTTGCAGTCGTTTCCTGATTTGGTAGAGCCAAGCTTGGACTTGCTGGAAGCCTCCTTACCAGAGTTAGCCAAGCCAGCCGACCAATTTGTAGAGTTTCAACCAGTGGCATTCTCTATGTTTGACCTAGAAGAAACCAGTCCTATTTCGGCTAGTTCTTTCAGCGATCTATGTGAAATGGATTTGATCGAGATCAGTGCCGATTCTTTGGAGCTTGGTCTATTGGACATCACAGACTTAGATGACATGACTTTAGACCAAAATAGCTTGGATATTTTAAATACTGGTGCATTGGATTTAAGTGATATCACTTTAGATCAAGAGCCAATGGCCACCAAGGCTGACTTTGATTGGTCTGAGAACTTCATCGGTAATCCTTATACAGCAGTTTTGTGGCATATCGATCAGCATGGTTCGATCGAACACTTTGAAGTGGCCACACTGCTCAATGACAAAAAATTAGCTAAGCAGTTTGCGGCTAATTTACCCGAATACGCTGAGCTGTTGCCCTTTGCCATCGACATCGAAGTGACCAAAACTGGCAACAGGTACCAAAAAAGAGCTTTGGTGTTAATCGAGGCTTAAGTCTCTGGTGAAAATAAAGAAATCCCCGGCTTACAACAAGCAGGCTGGAGATTTCTTTATTTTTCTTGACGATCGCTGCAACCTGCCCTAATTCTCTGTTCGCGGGAAAATACTTTAAGAATCGATCACATTTGTCCGGAAACCCTAACAAAAGATTGTGAATATCTCTATAAAGCCGCGCTAATATAGATTGGTGAGTGGAGTTCTCCCTCATGAATGATCGAAACTGCTTTAAACAGGGTCTTTCAACCGCAATCTTACTTTCCCCTGTAATTCTCCTGGGAGACATAATGACAAATACTAAAGATATCACTCTCGAAGAACGTATTGAAGCTGCTCGCAAAGAAGTAGCCATGCTTTGTGACATGAAGGCAAGTTCCGCTGACTGTGCTGTTGCCCAAGACAGCCTAGAAGAGCTGTTGGCAGCTAAATCTCACCAACAGCCCATTAAAAATTCTCTGGAACAGTTTTGTGACGAGAATCCCGATGCGGCAGAGTGCCGCGTATATGAAGATTAATCTTTGATTTGACCGATCTTTTAGAGCCTTCTGTACCCAACTGGGTCAGGAGGCTCTGGTGTTTGTGGCAATTAAAGAACTGGCCAACTCGATCGATCAACCGCCCCAGAACCACCTAAGCTAGAGACAGACTACTTTTGCCCCTGTTTATGACCTCCGAATCTGCCGCTCTTACTGTGCCCTTTAAATCTGGCTTTTCGCCGATTGTTAAATCTCTGGCCTATCCCCTTGGTCAGTTCGTACTACCACGCTATTTTAAGCGAATTGATATTTCGGGGCAAGAGCATATTCCCCACAGCGGAGCGGCTATTTTGGCTCCTACTCATCGATCGCGTTGGGATCCGATGCTGGTGCCCTATATTGCTGGCCCCTATGTAACTGGGCGCGATATTCGGTTCATGACTTCCCAAAATGAAATGAAAGGTATTCAGGGTTGGATTGTGCGGCGGCTCGGTGGTTTTCCCGTGGATACCGATAGTCCGAGTGTGGCAACGTTCAAGTTCTCGATCGATCTACTAGTTCGGGGAGAAATGCTGGCGATTTTTCCCGAGGGCAATATTTTTCGGGACAATGAACTGCATCCATTGAAAAAAGGGCTGACCAGAATTGCGGTGCAGGCTCATGGTGCAGCGCTCGATCAAGAGATTAAGGTAATTCCAATTCATTTTCAGTACAGTAATTCCCTGCCAAAAATGGGCAGCAGTGTCAAAATTTTGATTGGTGCTCCTTTGCTCGCTTCGAGCTATGGGGATAAGTCTAATAAAAGGGCTGCCGAGGCGATGCACCAAGATCTAGAGGCCGCTTTACAAGATCTGATTGCTAAAGTTAATTAAGAACCGGCAAGGATAGAATTTTCGGGGAGAAAAATCGGCTAAAATGCAATCTATCGTTTGCAGACTAGCCCGATCATGTTGCCCCAAAATCTTGAAGAGTCGATCGAACAAGCTAAAGCTGCTACTGTGGCAGCACTAGAAGCTGGCCATCGCCGCATTACCGCTGAGTTTATTTACCCAGAACTGCGTTTTATGGGGATTGCCGAGCAGTTTTTGCCGGTTTTTGCTGAATATGGGAGCGCCCTGCGGGTGTTCTTTTCAGATACTGGGGCGGCGGCTTTGGCCAAGCGAGATTGGCCAGATGCCGGGTTTAAGATTTCGGATATGGGTAGTAGTCGCAGCCCGATTGTCGAGAAAATTCAGCCACAAGATCAGATCTATGTGGCGGTAGAGCCTTCGGCAGTGGAGGTAGAGCAAATCGAAAAGCTTTGTTTGAGTGCAGATGATCGATCGGTAGTTTTGCTCATGCCTAAATTAGAGGACGCGGCGATCGTGGGGATTGGCTATGCGGCAAGACAGTTGCGCGATCGATTTATTAGTACCCTCATTACGGCCTATTACATTAAGCCTTTGTCCGATGAAGTGATTATTTATCGCTGTTTTCCAGGCGAATGGCAAGTCTGGCAGGCAAAAAATGGTGGAGAATATGAGGTGGTTGCAGAATTGTCTCATAAGCCTTTAGGTGATGAGCTAGACCGAATTTTAGCTGGTGGCGATGCTACTGTTGATGCGCCTGTAACTCCGGCTGGAATGTTTGCTGGTCTACAAAGATTTATGCGCACCTTAAGTCGCTAGGTGTTTTTTAAAAGTTAGAAGCTAAAAAGTCACCGTCCGAACCCAATCTTTGTAGCTATCATGCTTACCTTGAGTAATCGCCGTCATTGCATCCTTAATTTTGGTGGTTATTTCACCAGGCGCGTTAGGAATTTGGTAATTTTCCACTCGACTCACCATTGATACCTTCGCCGCCGTGCCACAGAGAAATACCTCATCAGCAATAAACAGCTCCGACTTATCGATCGGCCTTTCAATCACCTCAATGCCCAAATCTTTAGCTACCGTAATAATGCTATCGCGGGTAATGCCCTCTAAGATATCTTGGTCAGCTCCGGGAGTATACAGCTTGCCATTGCGCACCATAAAAATATTCATGCCGGTAGCTTCGGAGACTTTGCCTTGGGAGTTCAGCAAAATCGCTTCATCAAACCCCGAGTTGTAAGCTTCTGTCTTGGCCAACGAAGACGTAATGTAAGCACCGCTAATTTTGCCTCTCAATGGCAAGCTGATATCTTCTTGGCGATGCCAAGAACTCATGCGGCAGCTCACCCCCTCTGGCTTGCTGAGATACTCACCTAAATACAGACCATAGATAAAAAAGTTTTGCTCAATATCGTGTAAACGTGGAGCAATCCCCAAACCCGAAGAATAAACAAAAGGCCGCAGGTAAAAAGGCTTAGTGGGTTTATTCTGCTTAATAAACTCAATCATGGCGCTTTCGATTTTGTCTGGGGGCAAATCATAGTGCATGAAGCGAGCACTGTGACTCAAGCGCTGACAATGCCGATCGAGCCGAAACAACAAAGCTCGATCGGGCTGGGCTTCGTCTACCCAACCACGCAAGCCACCAAAAGCACCAGTTCCATAGTGTAGGGCATGGGTGGCGATCGAAACATTAGCCTCGCGAAAGGGCACAAACTTACCTTCAAAGTAAGCGATCGGGAGAAAATCTTCCATAACAAATCCAGGAGCAGGGTGGCCAGAAGTCCGATCCTACCAGAAAAATCGGTTCTTAATATCTGTAATGGGCAGAGATCTGGGGATCAGCACACTGGCTATCCCAGATTTAACATTTCCGTTAAAGTACTCTGGTCGTTTGCCAATAAGGTTAGCCATCATGTATGAATAGATCGATGAAATAATCAAACGATTGGTCTTCGCCCACATTTCGTGAGTACCAACTTATCAGAAATCGAGTCTTGTTAATACTATGCGATTCCTCTTTCTACACAACAACTTCCCGGCTCAGTATCGGCACATTATTCAAGAATTGGCCAAAGACCCGGCTAACCAAGTCTTTTTTGTGACCAAGGCCGCTGAACCCCAAATACCGGGAGTCACTAAGCTAATTTATAAGCCCAGCCGCGATCCGCATAAAAACACTCACCATTATCTACTGCCATTAGAAAACTCGGTCTTACATGGGCAGGCCGTGTATGTATTGATGGAAAAACTCAAGAAACAGGGCTTCGTGCCCGATGTAATGTGCGGCCATTCTGGTTGGGGCCCAACACTGTTTTTGAAAGATGCTTTTCCTCAAACGCCTTTGATGTGCTACTTCGAGTGGTTTTACAACATGTACGGCAGTGATATGGACTTCGATAAGCAGGGTGTTCATAACATCGATGACATGGCGCGGATTCGGATTAAAAATTCTTCGATTTTGGTGGAGCTGTATTCCTGCGATCAAGGACTTTCCCCCACCAATTGGCAAAAATCTCAGTTTCCCAAAGAGTTCCACGATAAAATCTCGGTAATGCATGACGGCGTAGATACCGATTATTTTGTGCCAGATCCGGGAGCCAAGTTAGTGCTTCCAAACCTAGATCTCAGCGGTGTCGATGAGATTGTTACCTATGTGGCCAGAGGCATGGAGCCATATCGGGGCTTCCCGCAGTTTATGGAGTCTTTGGTTTATTTACAGGAACGCCGTCCTAACTGTCATGCCGTAATCGTGGGTTCAGAGCGAGTCTGCTATGGTCGGGCGCTGCCGAATAACCAGACATTTAAACAGTTGATGTTGAAGAATTTGCCCAACTTAGATCTATCGCGAATTCACTTTACTGGCTCATTGCCTTACAACCAGTATCTGAAGGTGATTCAGGCTTCTTCGGTGCACGTTTATCTCACTTATCCCTTCGTACTTTCTTGGTCGGCGATCGAGTCCATGTCCACTGGCTGCTTGGTACTTGGCTCTGATACCCAGCCTGTCCAGGAGGTGATTACCGACGGTGAAAATGGCTTGTTGGTAGATTTCTTTAATCCGAAGGCAGTGGCAGATCGCATCAGCGAAGTCTTAGATCATCCGACGCGGATGGCAGAACTGCGGGTGAAGGCACGGCAGACAGTACTCGATCGCTATGCCTTGAAGGATTTACTCCCCCAACAACTAGAAATGATCAAAGGGCTAGCTTAGCAAAACTTGAACGCGACGGGCAGAGAAAACAGAAATCCTGATATGCTGGTGGCGGTTTGTATCAGTTCGTATCGGTGCCTCTGCCATGCTTCAAAATTCTCCTTCTCCTGAACAATTACAGTCGATCGCCAGTCAATTTAGCGGCAACGGCACTGTCACCAGCGTCAGCCCCTTCGGCAGCGGTAACATCAACGATACATTTTTGGTAAATGTCGAAGGTGGTCAGTTTCAGCGCTTTGTTTTACAGCGGATTAATACCCAGGTATTTCGGCAGCCCCATTTAGTGATGCAAAATATGCGGGCTTTCAGTGAACATGTCCAATCCAATAATGGGCTGCATCCTACCCGGCGCTGGGAAGTGCCCCATGTGCTTTGTGCGCGGGACGGTAGTAATAGCTATATAGCAGATGAATTATTTTGGCGATCAATTAGTTTTATTGAAGGCTCCCAAACTTTCGACACTGTACAAAGCCTAGAACATGCCAGCGAAGCCGGTTTTGGGCTAGGATTATTCCATCGATCAGTAGCCGATCTCAGCACCAATAAAATGGCTGATACCTTGCCAGGATTTCATATTACTCCTAGCTATTTGCAAGAATTCTTGGTTGCGCAAGAAACTAAAATTATTCCTAAGTCGCCAGAGGTCACTTATTGTCTAAAATTTATTGCCGATCGACAGGAGTGGGCGACTATTTTAGAAGATGCGAAGGCGGCGGGGGAGCTACCATTGCGCACGATTCATGGGGATCCTAAAATCAATAATTTTTTAATTGATAACAATACAAATCATTGCATCAGCTTGATCGATTTAGATACTGTCAAGCCGGGATTAGTACATTATGATATTGGCGACTGCCTGCGATCGGGCTGTAACCCTTTGGGTGAAGAAACTGCTGACTGGCAAGCTGTGCATTTTGAGCCGGAGCTAGGACAGGCGATGCTTCAGGGGTATTTAGAGTCGGCTAGTGCTTTTTTGGTCGATCGAGATTATGACTATATTTATGACTGCATGAGGTTAATTGCTTTTGAGTTGGGCATCCGCTTTTTTACAGATTATCTCAATGGGAGCGTTTATTTTAAGACTCAGTACCCCGAACACAACCTGTCGCGGGCTTTGGTACAGTTTAGACTAGCTGAGAGCATTGAATCTCAAGAGAGCACTATCAGCAAAATCATTCAGGATGTGCGATGAAGCAACCATTTACCCTTCAGCCGTTTGAACCCTGTGATCTACTGATCTCGATCGATGGCATTTTAGAGTATCAACAAGGCTTACTAGATTTGAGCTATCGCTTACATGGCGATCTTACCCATGTTGTATTTCCTCCAGCAGTAACTGCTCCCAGTCGTCAGTTTGCCCTGTGGGAAGCCACCTGCTTAGAGTTTTTCATAGGAGCCGTGGCAGATGTTGGCTACTGGGAATTTAATGTGTCCCCAAATGGCAACTGGCAAGTATTTCATTTGGATGAATATCGGCAAGGTCTACGAGAGGAGGCAGCCATTAATCATTTGCCTTTTACGGTGCAACAAAATAGTAATGAATTGATATTAGAGCTATCGATCGATCTCACCTCTTTAGTCTCTCCAGACACCTTGTTAGCCATAGCTGTTACTACGGTTATTCAGGCTAAAGATGGCGATTATAGCTATTGGGCACTTCAACACAGCGGTGCAGATGCCGATTTCCATAATCGTACCGATTTTGTGATCACTGTTTGACAGTCTCTCGCTACTAAGTGGAATAGCTCTACTATCTTTAGAATATAGTAGATATACTGGGAATCCCACCGTACCACGGGAAGAAATATTTTGTTGACCCATTTGCGGGTGTGTAAAAATGCCAACTATGAAGTTCCCACTTCAACTGCCCAGATTCGGATTTCACTTTGTTCATTTCAACTAGCATATGCTGTCCACGCCATACCCATAAAATATCCGCTTCTTTTTCCCCATAACTAATTACCTTAATGAAATCTGGTTTATTAACCATTGAACCTGTCTTTCTTTCGATATCATCAACCATAGCAGGATTATCAAATTCTCTCCCGTGAAGAAATGTTGGAATCTCCCACTGGGAATAGAACAAAGCTATGGATATTGACATAGCAACTAAAATGATTTTTCCCTGGTTTTTGGTGATTTTTATATTCATACGGCTTTATGGTGAGTACTAAGTTATTTTAACGCTGATATCCTTGATCGACTTGGGTCAGCGCTTTCTCTGCATTAATTCCCTGAGCCTTTGCAATGTCTTGTTTTTCATCAAATTCAAGATGTTTAAGATTTTTCAACACCTCTATAAAAGCAACTTTAAAATCGACAGAATCTGGTGAAATTCCGGCTTCCCCTAATTTCTCTGTAATAGCTTCTGCTCTTCTGACAGCCAGTGATCGGTTGTCTTCTACATCAGTTAACTTAGGATTTTTATCAGAATTATGAACTTGGCGAATATTAGCAATTTTATCTTTTTCTGGTTGTGGGTCAAAGTTTAACTCATTAGAATTTCTGCTAAGGTCTGCTCGATCAATATCCTTGGTCAATCCCAATAAATTCCTGATGTATCCACGATGCTTTTCGACGTACTCACCCATCTCTCTCGACGAAACTATTGTCGGGCTTAGTGGTCGATTAGTGAAAAAGCGGTCTTTAACGAAAAAGACCGCCGATCCTCAAGTTTATAAAGAAGTGCTATTGGTTAAGGAGCAAAAACGAACAGATCGCTAGCAACTAAAGTAGGCTTACTAGAAAGCAAGGCAAACTGTCCCCCATTGGTTCCAAAGCCACTGGTTACACCGTTATTGTCTAGGTACAAGCGTCCAGACCCTCTACTGTAGATGAATTTAACACCGGTAGTAGCGGCAGCGTTCACATTGCTATCTTGAGCAACGCTAGCAAATTGATTGGCAGCAACAGCTCCAGCCGTCGCACCAAATGTAGTGCTGCTAAAGTACAACTTGTCTGTTCCTACTACAAAGTCAGTGACGGTATCAATACCAAGTTGAGTACCGATCGCACTGGTCAGAGCAGCACTGCTACCAAAATAGAATTTATCAAGACCAGCTCCACCAGTAAGTGAATCAGTCCCAATGCCGCCCCAGATGCTATCGTCTCCATTACCAGCAGAGATGGTATCGTTGCCGCCAGCTCCATCGAGACTATCAGCCCCAGCAAAAGAAGTAAGCGTATTCGCCAAACTATCTCCGGTCAAGAAGCTATTAGCAGTATTGGAACCCTCAACATTTTCGATACTGATGTAAGTGTCACCTAAAGCATCGCCAGCATTGAGAGCCGCATTGCCCAAGTTGGCTGTAACGGTAGCAGTAGAACTGAAGTAGCTAGCGAGATCGGTATTGTTACCGCCATTAAGTACATCAGCACCGGCACCGCCTTCTAAGGTGTCGTTGCCATCGCCACCTAACAAGGTATCGTTACCACCCAGACCTGATAGTCGATCGGCACCAGCCAAGGCATCTAGTTGCTCGTTACCAGCAGTACCAGTAAGAGTATTGGCGGCAGTTGTGCCAATGAAGTCCAAGACACTGAGTGTAAAGGTTCTACTGCCAGACAAACTGCCATCAGAAGCTGTTACTTGGAGGTTGTACGCTCCTGCACCGGTGCTAGGAATATTACCAACGCTAGAAATCACACCTGTGGTGGCATTGATTTGCAGCCAAGTGGGCAAGGTACCACCCACGCGCAATAGGGTGTAAGTAAGGGTATTGCCATCTACATCACTAAAGGCCGTAGCAGCGTTGAAGCCCAGAGTTTGACCCTCGCCGATCGATTGGTTGGCGATAGCGATACTAGTAGGAGCATCATTAACTGCGACACCAGTAAATGCTTTGCTACCAGTAATGGCCGGACTTACTCCATCAGAAACACTGGTGGCAACTGTGAAGCTACCATTAAAATTGGCTGCTGGATTAAATATCACCCCTGCTAAGAGAGTATTTACATTGGCCACCGCGCCGCTAGCTGACCAAACACCAGTAGCTGCGTTGTAAGTGGAAGTAACTGCGCCCGATGTAGCCACACTTAAGCTACCTGCTGCAATATTCGACAGGGTTAAGTTCGCAGTCACTGTGGAACTATCCACATCCGATATCACGATATCAACTAAATTGCGAGCAGTATCTTCGGTATAAGATTCTGCCGCGTTCAAATTGGTGGCAGTAGGAGCATCATTAACTGCGATACCAGTGAATGCTTTGCTACCAGTAATGGCTGGACTCACTCCATCAGAAACACTGGTGGCAACGGTAAAGTTACCATTGAAGTTAGCTGCTGGGTTAAATGTTACACCTGCTAACAATGTGTTTATATCAGCTACCGCACCGCTAGCTGACCAAACACCGGTAACTGCGTCGTAAGCAGAAGTTACCGCACCAGATGTAGCAACGGTTAAACTACCGGCTGCAATATTTGACAGGGTTAAATTGGCCGTAACAGTAGTTGCACCAGTAATAACAACATCTGTAAGATTCAGAGTGGTATCTTCGGTGTAAGTTTCTGCCGTACCTAAGTTAGTCACAGCTAACGTAGAACCGCCCACGTTGTTCACATCAATAGTAAATGTCTGTCTGGTGAAAGAGCCATCTGCTGAGGTTGCTTTTACGCCAATATTATGGGAAGTGGCACTTCCATAATTAATTAAGCTGCCATTGGCCACAGTCACAATTCCGGTCACTGTATCGATCGCAAACCTGCCACTAGCGTTGTCGGTCAGACTATATGCTACAGTTTGGGCGTTACCATCGGCGGCCAAAGCTGTAATGCCTACAGTGCTACCATTGGCAGCATTGCTGTTCACCGTGTTGGCCGTAGCGCTATCACTATCTGTCAAAGATCCGATGAGCTGCCCAACTATCAGGTCTGTGCTACTCGGGCTTAAAAATCTCAAAACCTCCACATTAGAAATAACATCCGCGCCGTCGTTGCCGTTGGTGCCGGGAAGACTGTCAGATATCAACCAGTTTGTATTAGCCCACTCAATAGCGTAGTCGGTCTGGACACCAGCAAATACCGCAACATCGCTGCCGCCAATACCACCATCGATCAAGTCATCACCAACTCCACCCTCTAGAGTGTCGTCTCCTCCATTGCCATTGAGTAAATTGTTGGCTGCGTTGCCTTTAATACTATCGTTGCCAGCACCACCATTACTATTTTCAATCAACGATCGAACGTCGCCATTAAATTGCAGGGCATTAAATAAATGACCCCGAGCATAGGTATTAGTGCCAAAAGCGGCATCTAGCTTGGCTTTTTGGAAGGTGCCACCCACCGCTAAGTCTGACCAACCGCCCGGTGTCAGATCAACTGCTAAATTAGTTGTGTAATTACTAAAATCGTAGGTATCAATCCCGTTGCCATCCCACAGGGTTCTAAAAATGCGATTGGCTCCAGGTATGCCCTGACCCACTCCATTAGCGAACATTTCACCAGTAGTCTGAGAAAAATTGTAGGTAGTATTAGAGCTGTTGTAAGTAAATTCAGCTCCATACAGTTGCTGAATTGCTCGAATGTCATACATCATCAACGACTGAGCAAAGCCCCAAGTTTCGTTGCCATAACCAGACGTGGTGGAGGCTCCAATGTAAGGTCGATACGTCATAATCGAAAACTCCATCGAATCTCGATCGGCAGTCATTGCCAGAGGGTTGGCCTCATGACCATGCTCTAAGCCCAAAGCATGACCCAACTCATGGCCAAAAGTATGGAAGGCATAGTTGCCAATTACTGGCGTGTTGTAATAGGTTTTACCAAACCAAGCATCGCCTCCTTCGACAAATGATCCATTGGGGAAATAGGCATAAGCCGTACCAGGATCATCTGACATCGCTAGTCGAATAGTGGCATCTCGATCGCTTGCTCCAGTCAACTCAACCGGTGCTAACCCCGAAACATTATCGTAAATACCTCCTGCCCCAATCCAAGCTCTAGCCACACTTTGCTGCTGAGCACTCAAGGCTAAAAAGCTGGTGGAATGAACGGCTGAGTTGGCATAGCCAGCTTCGTAATCGTTAGCGTAATTATCAGTAAAACTGTAAGTCACAGCCAAGTTTGACCATCTGGTACCACCCAGCAATGCATCGGTATTAACATCACCAGAAGCGGTTACAGAGCTGGTTGTAGAGGGCACTCCAAAAGCCTCAGCTCGTGGGGGGCCACTGGGGGGTAAACTGCGCTGAAAAACAACCCCGTCACTGCGCAATAACAGTGATGGATCTGGCGCTGGAATTGTATTAACAGTTGGAATCGTTGCACTAGAATTTAGCTCGTCTGAAGTAATGATTACTGAACTAGACTCTAATTCTTCAGTAAGGTTAGGATTCAGGAGGTCTGAAACAAGTGGGTCTACCAAGTTGGTACTGTCTATCAACACAAGTTAAGTATAAAATTCTAATGGATGGGAAGAATCATATCCTATTGCTCTTCAGCTTTATATCGTCAAAACAGCGCAATACCCGATCCTCCGAACCGACCTAGGTATTCACAATTAATGCAAACTCACACAACTAAGCTAAAGTAAAGCGTTATCTGCCGTAATTTTAGCTTTTATTTCTCACTCAACTTTGGCCAAACTAAGACTTGATAAATTACTGGTAGAACGCGAACTTTGCTCCTCTCGGCAGTTAGCCCAGCGGCTGATTCAGGCGGGGGAAGTGCGGGTAAAAGGCGAAATCGTCGATAAGGTGGGCACCGAGGTGCCGATCGATGCCCTCATTGAAGTCAAGCAAAGACCCCGCTTTGTTTCTAGGGGTGGCGAAAAATTAATTAAGGCTTTGGCAGAGTTTCAGATTTCGGTGATCGATCGAATCTGCTTAGATGGCGGCATTTCTACCGGCGGTTTTACTGATTGCCTGTTTCAATCAGGAGCCAAGCTGGTTTATGGCATTGATGTGGGCTACGGACAGGTAGATTGGAAGATTCGCACCGACGATCGACTTATTCTCAAAGAACGAGTCAACCTGCGCAATTTAACTGCCGACCAACTCTATACCGCAGACAGCCTGCGCCCAGATTTGGGAGTAGTGGATGTATCGTTTATTTCCTTGGGCAAAGTTTTACCGGCTTTAGCTAATTTGCTAGCAGGCAATAAAGAACTGGTTTTATTAGTAAAACCGCAGTTTGAAGTAGGTCGAGAGGCGATCGGTAAAAATGGGGTGGTGCGCGATGCGGCGGCACAGGCGGGATCGATCGAAGGAGTCTTAAATACCGCGACATCAATGGGCTGGTTTTCCCAAGGACTAACCTTTTCGCCGTTGGTAGGACCAGCAGGAAATATTGAATTTTTGCTGTGGTTGAGTATAGTGGATAAAAAGGTGATGATTGATCGATCAGTAATTGATCAGGTAGTTAATGCCGCCCAGACCAGCTTAAATAATCGATGATTGCCAAATTTACGGTTGTGAATTAACCTTGCTTTAATCCTATGGAAGTTTAATAACTCTCTGTAGACACAAAAATGTGTACCAAAAAATAACAAAGCACTCAATATGTTGGCCAATCAGCTAAAAGTAACTCTTGTCCTCTTACCCCTAGCACTGTCTTTGGCCATGTTGGGTGGTTGTAAAAACACCACTAGCGACCCAACTGCGAAGTCCGGCAGTCCTGAAGCGAGCAAAGGTGGCAAGGAAGAAGGTGCTGCCGGTGATATCAAAATAGACGGTTCTAGCACGGTCTATCCCATCAGCGAAGCAATTGCTGAATCCTTTGGCAAAAGTGGTGCTGGCAAGAAGGTATCTGTAGGCCAGTCTGGTACCGGTGGTGGATTTAAGAAGTTTTGTCGGGGAGAAACTGACATCAGCAACGCTTCTCGCCCAATTTTACAAAAAGAAATCGACGAATGTAAGGCCAAGGGCATTGACTACTTAGAAGTGCCGATCGCCTATGATGCTTTGACAGTGGTGATTAATCCTGGCAACACTTGGGCCGCAACCATGAAGATTGCCGATCTGAAAAAAATGTGGGAGCCAGCAGCGACAGCCAAGGTGATGAAATGGAAAGATGTTAATCCAGCTTTCCCCGATGCCAAAATGACCCTATTTGGAGCAGGTAAATCTTCAGGTACCTTCGACTACTTCACTGAAGCAATCAATGGTAAGGCCAAAGAAAGTCGTACTGACTACACTGCTACCGAAGATGACAACGTGACTGTCAAAGGAGTAATGGGTGACAAGAATGCTCTGGGCTACTTTGGTTACTCTTACTACGAAGCCAATAAAACTAAGCTTAAAGCAGTTGGTATTGACGCTGGTAAAGGAGCAGTGTTGCCTTCGGTAGAAACCGTCAAAGACGGCACCTACTCACCATTATCTCGCCCGCTACTTATCTATGTAAGCAGCAAGTCGTTAGATAAGCCTGGGGTGAAGGAGTTTGTCGATTACTACATGAAACAAGTGCCCAAAGCTAGTGCTGATACCAAGTATATTCCATTGCCAGAAGCGGCTTATGCCAAAATCAATGAAAAGGTCAAGGCCAAGAAATTAGGTTCTGTCTTTGGTGGTAAAGAGGCGATCGGCTTAAAAATTGATGAGATTTTGGCCAAAGAATCTAAATAGATCAGACTTTGTAGCAATCTCGATAATTTCGCCCGGTTTGATAACCACAGCTTAAACAACTCGATGTAGGATTTACTCGTTGACTAATTGTCATAAGGTGTGCTTCCGTTCGTAACCTGAAAGCGTTTACAACATCGAGTTTTTTATTATCTACCAAAATCAAAGCATCTTATTCAAATCTCTGGTGTGTGTCAACTCCTGAATTATGCAAACTAATGACAGTCCATTACCTAGTCTGCCTGATCGCAAGTGGCGCAAGATTGGCGAAAAGGCGATCGAAGCCGCTTTACTTACGGCGGCATTTTCCAGTGTAGCGATCACAGTGTCGATCGTCGGGATTCTGCTCAACGAATCCTTCAGCTTTTTTTCTCAGGTGCCACTGTGGCGATTTTTCAGCGACCCCACTTGGGCACCAACTGACAGTCCAGCCGAAGGCAAATATGGCATTTTGTCTCTGGTAACTGGCACAGTTACCATTACTTTGGTTGCCCTGTTGGTAGCCATTCCCATGGGCACGATCGTGGCTATCTATTTGAGTGAATTTGCTAAGCCAGTTATCAGGGAAACCGTCAAGCCAGTGCTGGAGCTGCTGGCTGGTGTGCCTACAGTGGTATATGGTTACTTTGCCCTGCTGTTTGTCAGCCCTATTTTGCAGGCGCTGATTCCGGGTATGGGTGGCTCTAGTATGCTCAGCGCAGGCTTGGTGATGGGAATTATGATTATTCCTTACATCAGCTCTTTGAGCGAAGATGCCATGCGAGCAGTGCCAGTCTCACTCCGAGAAGGTTCTTATGCTATGGGAGCAACCCGTTTACATACGACCTTAAACGTGGTCTTGCCCGCTTCATTTTCGGGGATTTCGGCAGCCTACATCTTAGGAATTTCGCGGGCGATCGGCGAAACCATGATTGTGACAATTGCCGCTGGTGGACAGGCCAACTTGACTGTTAATCCCCTAGATCCAGCTCTGACCATCACTGCCTACATTGTGTTGGTGTCTAAAGGCGATATTCCTCACGGATCGCTCGAATATCAAACCATTTTTGCAGCGGGGTTAGCCTTGGTGCTGATGACACTATCACTTAACGTTCTCGGCCATTTCTTGAAGAAGAAATACCGTGAAGCTTACTAGGAGACCTAACATATGACTTTTCCTGCTGAAAAATCCATGCCGGTGCCTCCTAGTGCAGAAGCACAGAAGCTCAAGGCTACCATCTCCAAAAGTAAATTTTTTGATAGTGCTTTCACGGTGCTAGGCATTGCCACCATGGGTTTAGCCATTCTGGTGCTGGGCACCTTGATTGGGAAACTGCTCATTGATGGCGCCCCCCAACTAAACTTTGCTTTTCTGACCAAGTTTCCTAGCTCTCGCGCCGAGAATGCTGGGGTATTTTCAGCTTGGATTGGCAGCTTGATTACCATTATGGTGACGGCAGCAGTGGCTGTGCCATTGGGTGTAGGGGCAGCGGTATATCTAGAAGAATACGCCAAAAAAGGCTGGCTGTCTGATTTTATTGAAGTAAATGTCACCAACTTAGCTGGTGTACCCTCGATTATTTACGGCTTATTGGGTCTGGGAATATTTAAATATGGTCTCGGCTTAGGTCCGAGCTTGGCCACGGCGGGCTTGACTTTGGCCTTACTAGTACTCCCGGTAGTGATCGTGTCCACCCGAGAAGGTATTAGATCTATTCCGGGTACAGTGCGAGAAGCTGCGTATGCCTTAGGGGCTACCAAGTGGCAGGTAATTTGGGATCACATTTTGCCCTACTCCACTGGTACTACTTTAACTGGAACAATTGTGGGCATCTCTCGCGCCTTTGGTGAGACTGCCCCACTGATTGTGATTGGAGCAGTAAACTTTATTGCTTTTCTGCCAGAAAATCTCCTTTCACCCTTTACGGTGCTGCCAATTCAAATGTTCGATTGGGTGGGTCGGCCAGACCCGGCATTCCAGCAAAACGCCGCTGCGGCTGGGATTGTGATCATTACCATGACATTGGGTATGAACGCCGTCGCAATCTATCTCCGCTATCATCTACGTCGCAGTATCAAGTGGTAACATTGAAATATCAAGAAGTGTAAATATGTACAACTCTAACCAAACCGAACTTCCTAAGAAAGCTGAAGTAGATAAATTAGACTTTTTCTATGGTGGCACCGTCCACGCCCTGAAGAAAGTCAACATGCCAGTGTTCGATCGCAAGGTAACAGCCATGATCGGTCCATCTGGCTGTGGTAAAACCACC
>JAYUSV010000028.1:0-2847 GCA_043755495.1 Synechococcales cyanobacterium | reverse complement strand
TTGCCAAAATAAGCAAAGATTTTACGAACTTCATAGAAATATTGTCCTGAAAATGAGGTGGAGGATGTAAGTAACTGGCATTAATACAATTGTTTGTTCAAGAACATTGCATTAACGAGGGGCTTGGTCTAAAGGTGGCTAACTAGTGATCAAAAATAATCCTAGTAAGCCCCATAGATAATATTTGGAGATTAACAAGGAACGTTTTGATTAGGTTCAGTAACCACAGGAGCAATTATTTATTGCTCTGTTTGTTTCCCTATGTATACGTAAGATGGAGATCAGCTAAAATAAGTTCCGCGAGATATCTTAACTACTTCTGGCGATCGAGAATATTTAGCTGAATTGATTTCTGGGCAATACTTTAAGACACCATCTCTTTGAGATAAGTAGTTAAAATCGCCTGGATTTCTTGCTGGATTTGCTCGGTGCTGCTGCTGGCATCTACTCGCTTGATTTTGTCTGGATAAGCCGCTGCTAACTCTTGGTAGCCTTGTTGGACACGGCGATGAAAGGCCAGTTCGGTTTTTTCCATGCGATCGATTTTCCCCCGTTGTCTAGCGCGCTCTAGACCAATGGTCACATCTACATCTAGCCAAATGGTTAGGTTACTTTCTAAGCCGCCAGTAGCCAAGAAGTTGATGTTTTCAATGAATCCCCGATCTAAGCCGCGCCCGTAGCCCTGATAGGCAATAGTAGAATCGGTATAACGGTCGCACAACACAATGCCCCCTACTTCTAGCTGGGGTTTGACGATTTCTTCTAGATGCTGTGCTCGATCGGCGGCATATAACAGCAACTCTGCTCGATCGTGGAGGGGATAGTCTTCTTCTTCTTCTAGCAACAATTGGCGAATGGCAACGCCCAGCGCTGTGCCGCCCGGTTGTCTGGTCGCCAAAATTGGCCGCTTGCTCCAGGGGCTAGTGCGCAGCCATTGGTAGGTGCTGGCAATATGGGTGGTTTTACCAGAACCTTCTACGCCTTCAAAAACGATAAGTTTACCAGAGATATTTTCTTTCATTATTTAACGGATTCACTTGGAGCGCTGCAATTCGACCGTGATCCGACCGCCAAAGTCGGGAATAGGAGCGGCTACTTTATGGAGTTTCAACTCAACTCTTTGCACGAGGCCGTGACGGAGAACAGCTTGTACCAAAGTTTCGGCCAGTTTTTCTACCAGCGCAAACTTCTGGGTACTGACAATCTCTTTAACCTCGCTGATTACACTGCGATAATCTAGGGTATCTTCGATTCGATCGCTTTTACCAGCAGTAGCCAGATCTACGTGCAGACGTAGATCTACCTCAAACCATTGGCCGAGAAACTGTTCCTCGGCCAAGTAGCCAGTGTATCCATAGCAGCGAATGCCGGTGAGCTGAATAATATCCATAAAATGGCAGCGACTAACGTTTGTCTGTTTAGGGGCGAGGTTATTTTCTGGGCTTTTTGGCAGGCTTGATTACTGGTCTGGGAGCATCATCTTCGGTGGTGCTAGCACCAAATGGACCGCGCTTGAGGAAAGTAAGCTGTTTTTCTAAAACTTTTGTCTCTTTCGCTAGGTCAAAATTACGAATATTGCCGAACGTACCAACATTTTTCAGGTTTAGTAAAGATAGGGAAAGAGGCGTATCGGTGGTGATTTTATCAGTTGTATTTATTAAACTGTAAACAACTAAATAGTTCTCGGAGCCGACTAAAACATTTTGGCCTTTGGTGTAATATGAAGTTCCCGTAAAGCCGCCAAGTACACCGAAAGCTAAACTGCTTAAGCCAAAATCGCTAACACTAGTAATTCCCATACAGCGCCATTCACTAGTTAGCTCACGCAGAAAAACGGTATTAGGGACGTTAAAAACATTGGCTAAATTGACAGCACTTGCTTGAGCTAGTAGCGTTGCTGGTTTATCCACGGCCAATGCTGCTGATTCGATCGATGCGGTTCCCAGGATTGTTAATAATCCCCAGCAGACTGCTCTTGATATAGACATGATGCTAAGTAAGTAGATGTATTGACTCGGTACATCCTACCATAAACTTTTCGCTCTACCCAGACAGCCTACATTACAAGGCTACCGAGCAGAGCGAAAAAAACCAAGTTTAAGCTACTAACGGCGGCGACTACTGCCGAAACCACCACTGCTTCTGGCTCCAGAGCTGCCGAAGCTGCGAGGTGAACTGTTGTTTAATCTAGAGCGATAGTTATCGGATTGACCCAAGCGGCTGGTGCCGAAGCCGGAACCACTGGAGCGGCTGCCATCAGTGCGTACTTGTGGTCTGGCGGTTTGATTGCTGCCAAAGCTACCACCGTTGTTGAGGCGACCGGTGCTTCTCAGAGTAGTGCGGTTTCTGACTGCTGCTGGTTCTTGGTTATAACGTTGGCGATAGTTACCTACCGCTTGATCGTAGGTGCCACCATAGCCGCCGTAGCCTCTCATGAGACCACCACCGGGTTGATAAGCAGGTGGGACATAGTGTTGAGGACGGAATAAGGCATTGCCGATCACCTGACCAGCGATCGATCCGGCTACAGAACCGGCAAACGGTGCCCAAAAACCACCCCCTTCGCGGCGGACAACGGTTTCTTTTTGGCCGGTTTGGGGATTAGTTTGCTCTTGGGTAACGCTGCGCACATATTCGATCTTAAAATCTTCAGGGATGTGCATGGCGGCTTGGCCATTTTCAATTTTGAGGTAGGCTTTTTCTTTAGCTGCAACTTCTTCCTCGGTCAATCTGGCCATTTGCAAATTAGTATTGCGGAAAAGTGGTTGGCTACCAGCCGGGGTGTTTAATAGCATCAGAGCATATTCGCCGTTGGCATCATTGTAGGTGGCCTGCTGTACCTCATAC
>JAYUSV010000027.1:0-2850 GCA_043755495.1 Synechococcales cyanobacterium | reverse complement strand
AATAGTTGGGGGGTAGCCCCCTGTGAAGATAGCTCACTGCCAGGCTTAATATTGAAAAGCGAGAAGCCCTTAGACATTGTCTGAGGGCTTTTTGTTGTATCGATGCGCCCAGCGCGGTATGCTAAACCTCGGCATAATTCTTCAAGTCAAATCCCCGCAGTAATGCAATCACCCAAAGTAGAGCGAGTGCTTGGCGCTCATGATGTTTCTCCTCGCGAGTACGCTTACGGTAAGCAAGTAACCGCAAAGCTCCAGCAGTGCTTTCAGTCTTTTGGCTATCAGCCGATCGAGCTGCCGATTGTGGTGCAGGAAGAACTGTACCTGTTGAAATCTGGCGGCGAAGTGATCGCTAAAATACAGGAGTTCGTCCATCAAAACAGCCACTTGTGTCTGCGGCCAGAAATGACTGCCTCGGTGGCGCGGGCTTATGTAGATAATCAGCTCAACCCAGTGGGTCTGCCTGCTCGTTTTCAATACAGTGGTGCGGTGTTTAAGTCCGATCAACAATTTACCCAAGTAGGCCTCGAGGCGATCGGGGCGGTGGGTACCCTGGCTGACGCAGAAGTCATTGCGGCCACTTATTGCTGTCTAGAAAACTTGGCAGTGGCAGATTTTCGGCTGACCCTTAGCCACATGGGAATCTTGACCCAGTTCTTAGGGAAGTTAGGCATAGAAGATCGATTGCGCAATCTACTTTTGAGCAACTTAGCCGAAATGAAATCTACGACAGGACGCGATCGCCTGCGACAGTTGTTGAGTGAAATGTATCCGAATTTCGGCCAGAACGAACAGGAAAGTCAATTAGTTAAATTATTTGCTGGACAGGATTCCAATCAGGCCAAAGCGACAATTTTAGAGCTGCTAGACAGCTTAAATATCGAGCTGACAGGCAACCGCAGCGAAGACGAAATCGCCGATCGACTACTTACCAAAATTAAGCGCCGCGATTGCACCAAAGAAATTGATCAGGCTTTAGACTTCATGGCTGATTTATGTCAGATGAAGGGTTCCCCTCAAACCATTTTTGGTCAAATCCAAACCTTTTTAGATAAATATCAGTGCGACAACCAAGCTCTGCGAGAGCTGGAAGAAATTTTGCAGCTATTGCAAGCTTATGGGGTAGATGAAAGTAAAATTTCGATCGACCTGGGTATGGATAAAGATTTCCAATATTACACCGGCATTGTGTTTGAGGTAGGGCACCCCGCTTTAGAAGCCGATCAAACCTTCTGTGGCGGTGGCCGCTATGATAATTTGATAGCTAATTTGGGTGGCAGCCCCACTCCTGCAACAGGTTGTTCTTTTGACTTGGACTTGCTGTTGCTAGCACTCAAACAAGAAAATAAATTTGTGCCCCAAGAGTCTCCAGCAGCCGTGTTGGTAATCTGTAGCGATAACCTCGCCTATGGCATCCAAGTCGCAACAGCACTACGTCAGGCTGGGGTGGCCGTAGTGCTCAACCACGACACCGCGCCAAATCATCCTTGGACTATTCTGGTGAGCGCCGCCGAACAGCAAAGCCAAACCCTCCGCCTCCAGCGAGATGGTCAAGAACAGTCCCTGTCGATCGCCGCCGCCATTACCCAGATTCAGCAGCCCTAATTATTAACTATGAACCTCAAAAGAGCCGACGATAAGCTGCGAATTGCGATTCCCAGCAAAGGTGCCCTCGAAAAATCTACTTCCGAGCTATTGGCCGCTGCTGGTCTAAAAATATCCCGCCCTAACGATCGACAATACATTGCCAAGATCCCTAGCCTGCCAGAAGTAGAAGTGATTTTCCAACGCGCTTCGGATATTGTCACTAAGGTACAAGAAGGTAGCGTCGATTTGGGCATTACTGGCTATGACCTAGTAGCCGAAGAAAGCATTGGTTACGACCATATTATTAATGTTTATCCCGAGCTGGGATTTGGTCGCTGTGAGCTAGTGTTGGCTGTGCCAGAAAGCTGGATTGATGTGGTTTCCATGGCCGATTTAGCCGATTTAGCGATCGACTTTCATCAACAAAAAAATCGCAATCTGCGCATTGTGACTAAGTATCCCCAGCTCACTAAAAACTGGCTGCAAAAGCACCAAGTCATTCGCTGTTCGCTGGTCGATGCTAATGGAGCCTTAGAAGCTGCACCCAAAATGGGCTACGCCGATATGATTGCCGATGTGAGTAGTACTGGCACAACTCTGCGGGAGAATCGCCTGCGCCAAATCACCGGCGCACCGATGCTCAAATCTCAGGCTTGTATGATCGCCAATAAAAACTTGCTGAAGGCTGACCCGCGCAAGCAAGAAATTACTAAGGTGATCTTGGATTCGATCGAAGCCCACCTAGAAGCCAAACAATTTACTTCGATCACCGCCAACATCCAAGGCGATAGCGCTGACACTCTGGGCCAAAAGCTCTTGGCTAGCCATATGTCAGAACTCGCTGGAATGCGCGGCCCGACAGTTGCCAAAGTTTACTCTAACCAAGAGGCCAATTGGTATGCTGTGACGATCGTGGTTAATCAAAGTCAATGGCGCGAAGCGGTGAGTCATCTTCGCAATCTGGGTGGCAACGATATTACAGTCTTCACCCCTAACTATATTTTTGGGACAGAATCTAGGCACAGCAAAGATTTAATGGATTTGTTGAATCGTTGATCACCCTCATTCTCCAGTCTCTTCCCCCTTGGTGAGAGAAGGAGACTACGTTTTGCGCTCTTGGTCTAAATCTCTTAAGGGGAGAGAGTTGGGGTGAGGTAAACCAATGAATTTCAGCTTAAACAGCAGGAGCCTCACACCTACCCGCTTCGGGAGGTGTTGAGAGGAATGCGCGCGAGTTGAGGATTCCAGCACCTACAAGATACAGAA
>JAYUSV010000026.1:0-2858 GCA_043755495.1 Synechococcales cyanobacterium | reverse complement strand
AACCCTTTCAGGCTTTCGTTAAGGCCGGTTTGTTTTCGCCGCTTATCAAGCATACGTTACCTTTTAGAATCTGTCAACACTTTTCTTTTATTTTCTTTTTTTTAGGTTCTTTTCCTTTGCAATATAGGGTTTAAGGGCTTTTTTTCGTCAAGATTGAGGGTTGCTGCATTAGATCCCCCCTAGCCCCCCTTTGGAAAAAGGGGGAACTGGAGTGGATGGGGTTCTAAGTAAAACCTACTGGATGTCGATTATCCAATGGGTCTGGGGGTATAGCCTAGCCGATCGAAGTCTGGCTCACATAGATTCGGTTAATAGATCGGGGGGTTTAGAAGCGGTGAGCTTGGGAAAGTAGAAGCTGGCAATGATGGCGATCGACATCCACCACAAAATATTGATATCGGGGCGATACCAGACTGTATCGAAAAAGCCTTGGACGGCGAGGCCGATCGAACCAGCCAAAGCACCCAATAACCAAAAGTATTGCTGATCTTGGGTTTGGCGGAGGCTGGGCAAAGGAAGAATACCGTTGAGCCAGGAAACGAAAATCATCCAGAGAAACGAGGCTAGACCTAAGAAGCCCATTTCTACGATGGTTTCGAGGTAGATAGAGTAGGCGCTGAGGGCGCTGTACTTGGGGTTGATCTGGAAAATGGGGTAGACCTTTTTAAATACTCGATCGCCGTAGCCAATGCCCAGCAGGGGATTTTTTTTAATCATTTGGCCGACAGCTTGATAAACATTGATCCGGAAACTGTTGCTGCTGTCACCGCGCCCGACGAAAATGCTGCTGATTCGTTCACGCAAGATTGGCACTACGGTTACAGCACCACCGACCAATAGCGCAGTAGAAACAAGGGCGATCGGCAACAACCAAACTTGCCAAAAGGGAGCGAGCTGGGGGCGAACCCAATAAAAAATACCTAAAGCCATTACTAGGACTAATAAAACAGTAGCAATCCAACCACCCCGGCTTTGGGTGGCATACATACACCACAGGTTAGCTGCGGTCATGACAAGGGCTAAAGTCTTGGGGTAAATTCCTGGCCAGATAAAAAAAGCGGCAATACTAAGGGCGATCGCCGGTAACAGATAAGCCGCGAGAACGTTGGGATTTCCTAAATAGCTAAAGGCTCTGGTGGTTTTGGAGAGCGGGGATTCGGGATCGACCCAGGTAGCCAGGGCTTTGGCACCAAAGATCGATTGCTGAATGCCGTAGGTACTGATGAATAGCGCCACATGTAGGTAGGCGGTTACAACCCAAGTACGCAGTCGATCGGAACGAAACAGCCGCGCCATCATCACAAAGAACATTAAATACAAAGTCAGCTTCGAGATGCCCTCACTTAAGGCGATCGATCGTAAACCTTTGACTCCCAAAGCTTTTTCTGGAGCCAAAACAGATGCTAAGACGGCCATAATCCAGAAGACTCCTACAGTCAAATGGATGGGAGTAAATCCTTGCGGCCCATCATCAGCCAAGGTCAAAATAAACCAGAAAGCCACAACGGCCACTAGAAAAATGGCCAGGAGATTGTTATTGATGAAAGGCGAGGAACTCAGAATAGCTGCTACAGCAATGGCTCCGATCGACTCACCCCACTGCAGAAACCAGCTTGTGGATCGCCAATTTTGCAGGCGACCAATCCAGCCGCTGGCCACATAGCTATTTTGTCGCCAATCATCTATGGGCAGGTTTTTGAGCGCGAGACTGTCTAGCAAATAATTCACGATCGGAGCAGTTCCTAACAAGTAGAATTGCCCTCGATCGTAGCATAGAGCAACAGGCTATTCGTCTTCAGCTTCTTCTAGAGCACCAGCAATTAAAGGCAAAGAGAGACAGTGACCTTTTTTACCGACCTGCTCTAGAGTGCCATTGTGAATTTCGGCCAAAATATGACCCAAGATTAAACCCAATTGAGTGTGGGTAGAATCGACGCTCATATTCAGGCCATGATTAACAGTGGGCAGTACTCGCAAGTTAGAAATACCATTGCGACTAGGCAAAGGCTCAATATTGATCGAGAGGCGATTGGCGTGGGTGGCCACATGCAGGCCAATTGTTTCACCAGGAGCTGCTGTGGACATAGTGTGCAACAACAAATAGTAAATAATTTGCCGAACTTTCTCTCGATCGAGCAACCAAATCCGGCTGGGGCTGGTTAAGATTAGCTCGACATGTTGACGACGCTGCTTCAGAGAGGATTCTAAATCACGGATCGGCTGCTGGCAGAGCATTTCGATATCGGTGGCCTTCATATTCAGCTTATGATCAAGCTGCTCAGAACCCACCAAATTAGTGATTTCGTCAACTAAGGCCATGAGTTGAACACCGCTATGGTGAACAACCTCCATATAGCTCTGTTGCTTCTCATTCAAAGGGCCATAGAGTTCGCGCTGCAACACGCTGGTCATACCTAATACTGCGGTCAGGGGAGTACGCAAGGATTGGGACAAATGACTAAGCAAGTTAAATTTAGCTTCGGCCTCTAAAGAAGTTGCTCTATCCGTCACATCTGAAGGACTTTCGGACAAGTTAAAGAAACTAGCCACCTGAGCTTTGAGCAAAATTTCTCTTTCTAGTTCGCTCATCAACCAATTTGCAATGGTGATGAGAATTTCTTGGTCGCACTTATCAAACTGATGTTCGACTCGATCCATTGCGGCCAAAGTACCCAAGCAATCCCCGGCACGGGTTAGCAAAGGCACGCCCAGATAGGCTACGATTTGCAGCTCTGATTGATCGAAGTATTGACTAGATGACTCTACATCATTGATTGAAAGGCATTGATGACTGCGCTCTATATAGCTGCTACAGCCTTGAATGCCCAACGCACCGATCGTAGATTTGGCAGCAATAG
>JAYUSV010000025.1:0-2858 GCA_043755495.1 Synechococcales cyanobacterium | reverse complement strand
CCTCATCCAACCCATCAAACAAAACCAACAGCTTCCCTTCTGCTAACAGCCGCTCAGTACAGTCTTGATACTCTGGTAAACCACAGTGCTGAAACTCCTCCGCAATCTTCGATCGCAAATCAATACCCGTCACCATATCCCAGCGATATTTCCGCAGCTCCAAAAACACCGGAATACAGGCATGTTGATATTCACCCCGGCCCTGTTTCAACGCCTCCAGGCCAACCTTCCGCAAAAAAGTTGATTTGCCCATCCCCGGGCCACCCAAAACCATCATGTAAGGCGTACCGTTAGCCACCTGCATACCCAAGCGACAGTCTTTTTTGCTCCAGTCCCTAGTGCGGAAAGCCTGTTCGTGAGTATCTAAAGTTGCAAAAGTCTGGAGATATTCGGGGTCAAAGTTTACCTGAGTATAAATCGAGTCCAGGCTAACCGGTTTCCCCATCCCCAAAACCCGAAGCTGGCCATGTCGATTGGTGTAATTCTCAATGTATCTGCGGGCGATCGGCACCAGCAGCTCCCTGCCCTGCTGAGTCAGCTCCCCCGTCGCATCCAAAAACTTATCGCGGCCTTGCCCCAAAAGCTTCAGCCCCGATTCCCCGAACACCTTGCCCAGACTGGTAACTATGCCTGTAATGGCAGCTTTGGTAATGTCTGGGTTAGCAGAAAGCGCAGAAATGATTCCAAAGTCCATAATCTATGAGTGTGCAGTGAGAGATAATTGCATCTAATATAACCTAACCTAGTAGCGCAATATTTGACTTGATAGGAGCCATAAGTTTTCTGCAAAAAGCTACTGTGATCCACTATCTTCAGGAAGAATCTTAGGTGGTTCAGAAGGTAGGAGTAACGGCGAGAGGCGGTATTCGATCGATCCCTCATTGGGTAGTCGTTCGATTAAATCACGACGTTGAAGTTCCTCAATAATGGGCAGTAGTTCAGCAAAGCTTTTAACATTAAGCTTCCGAAGTTCTTCTAGGGAGATATTACTATCTGACAATACACCCCGATCTGCAATGCTGTCAATCAATAAGCGCTCTTGAGGATTAAATTGATCACGGAATGCTTTACGCGCATTTTCTATAGTTTGTTCAATTGCCGCAACATCAATAACATCAAGATTTTGGACTTTACCATAGCGCAAGGCATAGCTACCAATACGGTTGAGAACACGAGGGGAGCCGTTAGAGCGATCACAAATTAGATTGGCTGCATCCGCAGTGAAGGGTAAGAAAGCATCCTGATCGGTAATTGCTTTAGGTTCCTTGCGAACGCTATTGAGATATTTGAGTAGCATTAGCTTAGTGGTATCGGGGTCAAGCACCGTGAGCCGTTGGGTTTGATCGAACAAGCCTCGATTGCTCAAAAGAATCTCGTTAGTGAGACCAAAGGGATGTCCCGTAAGAATAAAAGAGGCTTCACCTTTGAGCATTCCTTGAGCATTGAGAAGTAGCTCTTTAACGATTGATGGATCTTGTTTATCAAGATCGTCAATCGCAATAATGACTCGATCATATTTTTTTAATGCCCGATCAAGTAGTCCATTAAAGGCTAAATCAGCAAACTGGATTTGATTTTGCGCAGAGCCTTCTGATTTTCCTTCTACTCCTAGAAAGGCGCTGAGACCTACTTTGTATGTTTTTGATTCCTTTTAAAAGGAATTTTCGCCAAGCAAACCTAGCTGATTGAGAATTTTATTTGCATCTTCATCGTCGGGCATTTTGGCCGCCAGAGCAATCAGAGCAGCCGTAGCAAGCTCTGTTTTAGCAGGAAGAGAAATCTGAGCAGTTAAAGTTTTAGGCTCTTTTCGCTCGAACACATCTAGAATCATGGTAATAAATGAGGTTTTACCGATCCCCAAATCGCCATAGACCATAACACGAGAGCGATTGACACTACGAAGCTGATCTACAACTGTCTTGATTTCTTCATCTCTGCCGGTGAAGACTTGACGTAACCGATCAATATCGATTGAAGCTTCGGTAAAGGGGTTTCCCTCAATTCCCCAAGCTTTATCCTTATCTTCCAATTCTTGCCAAATATCATCAATATTAGTCATAAGTTTATGCTCCTACAGCAGTTGAGATATTCGGGTAGATCTCGTTAATTTCTTGTAAATAGTTTTGGGCATCCTCAATCTGAGAACTAATTACTTCATCTCTTTGATCATAAGGAAGCTTTCTGTAAATAAAGATAGCCTGCTCAAAAGTACGAATCGACTGAGCTATATCACCAATCTGGAACAGCAGGCGACCAAGGGCATGGTCACAGAAGGCCACCCGCCGTTGATTATCTAAACTCTGAAACAGGCGACGTGCATCACGATAATACATTCCAGCTTTGCTAAAATTACTCATTAGGTGATGAGTATTGGCAAGCTGATAATTGATTTCGGCAAAGTTTTGGAGGTTGTCGCTATTCAGATAAATCTGCCATGCTGCGCCGAAATACTCGATCGCCATTTGCCAACGACCTTCTGAACGGCCAATCAAACCAATATTTAGATAGACTTTGGCTAATAATTTAGTTTCAATTGCACTATGGAAAATCGATTGCCAAGCTTTTGGCAAATCTGATGGCTGCCAGTCGAGACGAGGGAGAATATCAGCTAGTTCACTGATATCAGTATCAACTAGGTCAGGGTTATATTGCCAGTCCAGCTCGATCGCTCGCAGCAGAGGTGTAATAGCATCACTGTCGGAAAGAGCTTTTGCCCAAAGTGTGTAGCTGCTAGATGCGTTGCGCCAATGGTAATTTTGTAGAAAAAAAGTTGTTAACTCTTCAAGTAAGTCAATGGTTTTATCATGATCGTGAATGCCAAATAACTGCAACCGCAGAATGTAAGTTTCGCTCAAATT
>JAYUSV010000024.1:0-2860 GCA_043755495.1 Synechococcales cyanobacterium | reverse complement strand
GCGATTACTCTCAGCCGCGAACTTTATGAGCGCGGTGCCCAAAGCCTGAATGAATTGAAGTCGGTAATTGCCGTGGATCAAGATCGTCGCTATCGAATCGGGATAGTGCACGACTGCTCGATGCACAACCTGATGCTGCGCTACTGGCTGGCTGCCGGTAAGATTGACCCCGATCGAGAGGTGGAATTAGTGATTTTACCGCCCCAAATGATGGTGAATCAACTGCGTAGTGGTCAACTTGATGGCTTTTGCGTGGGTGAGCCATGGGGTTCGCAGGCAGTAGCAGAAGGTATTGGTTTTATAGTGGCAACAGATCTCGAAATCTGGGCGGGTAATCCAGAAAAAGTACTGGGAGTGCGAGAAGATTGGCAGCAGCAGAACCCAGCAGCCATGCTGGCTTTGGTAAAAGCTTTGCTAGAAGCCTGTGAATTTTGCGATGAGCCTCGTCACCGCATGGAAGTTGCCGAAATTCTCAGCCGTCCGGCATATTTGGGTATGCCTTCAGTCGCGCTTACTCCTAGTTTAACGGGGCCATATATTCGGTCATCTGCCGACCCCGGCCAAGTGCTGCCCCGTTTCCATCAGTTTCATTTAGACAACAGCAACTGTCCTCGCCGGGTAGAAGGACTATGGATTTTGTCACAGTTAGCTCGCTGGAATATCACTCCTTTTCCGACAAATTGGATTGAGGTGCTAGAGCGCGTGCGGCGAGTAGATATTTTTCTGGAAGCTTCTCGCCAGCTTGGTCAGGTGGGCATTGAACCCGATCGAGATGCTTTTCAGCTATTTGATGGTTTGGTGTTTGACCCCGATCGACCGTTGGAATATCTCAGGCAACAGGCAGTTAGCCGCGATTATCTCGTTCAAAAAATAGATTTAGACGACTCTGCTGATCATCAACTCGCCCGCACTCGGTAATTAAATAATGGCTGCTGCTATGTCTTATGCTACTTTCCCCGCTACTCCTGAACCGATGCCAGCGTTTCTAAAAGTTGATCAGGTTTCTAAGGTTTACCTTACTGCCGGTGGCTCGGTGACGGTGCTGGATAATATCAGTCTAGACGTGCGGGAGGGAGAATTTGTTTGCATTATCGGCCACTCTGGCTGTGGCAAGTCTACTCTGGTAAATATGGTTTCGGGGTTTAATCGGCCTTCTAGTGGTCAGGTGACTCTTCAGGGTCAGCCAATTACTGAACCTGGCCCCGATCGCATGATGGTGTTCCAGAACTATTGTTTGTTGCCTTGGCTAACCGTATACGAAAATGTTTATTTGGCGGTGGATGCGGTTTACACCGATAAGTCTAAGGCCGATAAGGCAGCGATCGTAATGGATCGGTTGCAGATGGTGGGGTTAATAGAGGCGATCGACAAGCGGCCTGGCCAGATTTCGGGAGGAATGAAGCAGCGGGTGGCGATCGCTAGGGCTTTGTCGATTCAGCCCCAGGTGCTGATTTTAGATGAGCCGTTTGGGGCGCTGGATGCTATTACCAAAGAAGAACTACAAGATGAGCTGTTGGAGATTTGGCGACGGCAGCAGGTGACGGTGCTGATGATTACTCACGATATTGATGAGGCGCTGTATTTGGCCGATCGACTGGTGATGATGACCAATGGCCCTAATGCCCAAATTGGGGAGATTATGGATATTGGGTTTGCCAGACCTCGTGATCGATCGGCGATTATGAGCAGCAGCCAGTATGTGGAAATGCGCAATTCGGCTTTAGATTTTCTGTACAATCGCTATGCTCATCTGGAGGATTGATGAGCGAGCCTCCACGTAAGTTTTGCCATCCCCGTAGATCAGTCTGCGGGGATTTTCAAATTTTTGCGATCGAGGCTGAAATATTCTTGATAAATTGTCTAAACTAAGGGGAGAATTAGACCATGCTGTCGTGGCCTGTGATTTTTCTCGTTCAATGTATTTGGGAGGTCATAACAGTGGCTATTACTTTATCAGTACAATCTGACAATGATTTAGAGCAAAGGCTGTTAATGCCTGGAACTTATAACTGGGAGGAGTTTGAGGCTCTTGAAGCCTTGCTCACTAAGTCGCCCGGTTTAAGAATTACTTATTTGGATGGATTAATTGAGATTATGACCCTTGGCGAACCCCATGAGTTGATTAAAAAATCTCTGGCTATTCTGCTGGAGGCTTATTTTATGGCGATCGGGATGGAGTTTATTCCGGTGGGAAGTTCTACCCGCCGAGGTAAAGATAAAGGGACTTCTTTTGAACCTGATGAATCGTATTATTTGGGGATACAGAAAGAAAATCCAGATCTGGCGATCGAAGTGATTTTGACCAGCGGTAGCTTAAAAAAACTGGAAAAATACCGCCGTTTTCAGATTCCAGAGGTATGGCTATGGGAGAAAGAGCAGCTTCAGGTTTACTGTTTGGGGACAGATGGTTATGAACTGGTCAAGCAGAGTCAGCTTTTACCCTATTTAAATTTGGACTTACTGGTAAGCTGCATTCAAATGCCCTCACGGCTGGAAGCAATGAAAACTTTTATGTCGGCAGTTAAGCCATGATGATGAATTTATTAAGATAGAGATGGCTTACTAGTAAATTTAGTGGAGGCGCTGATGAACGATGATCAGTTTAGAGAAGACCGTCGATCAATTTCGGTTGGTGGCAATGTTACCGATAGTGCGCTAATTGACAGAAATGAATCTTGCGTACTATAGTTCATTTGAACTCAAAATATAGGCTGATCTATGCCATGACCAACCCCAACACAGCGATCGACCATGACAGCTCTTTAAACAGCTTCTAGAAACATTTTTCATAGACTTTATTGAACTCTTCGCCCCAGCCCTCAGCGAATACCTAGACCTCACCCAACTCACCTTTCTACCC
>JAYUSV010000023.1:0-8542 GCA_043755495.1 Synechococcales cyanobacterium | reverse complement strand
GCCTGCAAAGATATCGGCATCCCCGCCTCCCCCAGCCGCCGCACGATCGCCATTCGCCACTGGATCGACCAGCGCGATCGAGAAGTTTACAGCCAAGACCCTAGCTATCAAGGCAAAACCACCGCAGCCGTCCAAATGATGACTGATCCACCTCAGCCCCTGCCCGATGCCATCATGGGCAACAAATGGGCATTTGTGAACTTGGCTGCCAAAGATTTAGAAGAAATGCCCGAATGGTCGATCGGCTTTTCTGAAGCTTTTCCGCTAGAATTGGCCGCCATTGATCTAGAATCACAGCAGGTGCCAGGACTGCTGATTTTCAGCGATCGATCAGTCCCTGTAGCGGCTTGGATTTCTGGCTTAGAATTAGCTTCGGTACGCTATTCCCCCGCACCTCAAGCCCAAATTTTGTTAGAAACCGGTGCCAGCGATAGCTGGATTTTGGCTGGTTCCAACATGGTTGGCCAGTCTTCGATCGCCGCTGAAGCAGCAGGCTTTGAGAAGCTAAAACAGCAGGCTAACGGTCTACACTTTCTAGCAGTACAAAGCTCACCGACAGCCGAAGATTTTGCTGGATTTTGGTTACTACAAGAGCGAGGAACTGCTTAGTGAGTATCGCCGAGCAACTATTAGATTTATCCCGCCAAGCCGGGGCAGAACTGGCCGAGGTCTACCAGTCCAAATCATTGTCTCGGCCAATATTCTTTGAGGCCAATCGGCTGAAGCAGCTCGAAAGGGCCCAAGGCGAAGGAATTGCCCTGCGTCTGTGGAAAAATGGCAAACCGGGGTTAGCCGTAGCCTATGGACCAGTAGATCCACAGGTTTTGGTCGAAAAAACCCTGGCAATCTCGGAACTAAACGATCCAGAAAACCCCCAGGTAAACAGCGGCAGTCACAAGCAATATCCTGACTTAGGCACCCCCATAGCCACAGAGCAGTTGTTGGAAATGGGTCGCCATTCTATTCAAATGCTGCGGTCAGACTTCCCAGATATTGTTTGTAGCAGTCAGTGGGACTGCGAATCAGAAAGCCTCCGCCTAGTAAACAGCCTGGGCTTAGATTGGAGCTATACCGACACCACCATGAGCGCCTATTTAGGTGCTGAATGGATTCGTGGTGATGATTTTTTGAGTGTGGCCGATGGCCAGACCGATCGAGCAAAACTCCATCCCGAAGCGATGGTTAGTCATATTTTTCAGCGGCTAAACTGGGCAAGAAGTAATATATCACCGCCGATCGGCAGAGTGCCAGTGCTATTTACGGCCAAAGCGGCTGATTTGCTCTGGGAAACAGTTCAAGCAGCTATCAATGGCAAACAAGTAATCGAAAGAGCTTCTCCCTGGAGCGATCGACTAGGACAACAGGTGATTTCTAAACAACTCACCATATCTCAGTTACCAACTGAAGGGCCGTTTAGTTGCCCCTTTGACGATGAAGGTACGCCCACCAGAAAGTTGAAACTCATCGATCGAGGAGTACTGCAACTTTTTTATGCCGATAAAACCGTGGGAGCACTCTTGGGCTCTGGCTCTACGGGGAATGGAGTGCGATCGAGCTTGGGGAGTTATCCTAGCCCGGGCTTAATGAATCTATCGATCGCTCCAGGCAAACAGAGCTTGCTAGAAATAATTAGCCAAGTAGACGAAGGATTAATCATCGACCAAGTGCTGGGCAGCGGTGCCGGAATTGCTGGAGATTTTTCGGTAAATGTGGATCTGGGCTATCGCATCCGTCGAGGTGAGGTAGTGGGACGAGTAAAGGATACGATGGTAAGCGGCAATGCCTACTTAGCCCTCAAAAATATTATTGCCTTGGGCAATGATGCCGATTGGAGCGAGCCTTGCTCTACTCCTTCGATTTTGGTCGATGGTCTTTCTGTCACCAGTCGCTGATTTTAATCACCTTAGTAAATTTCTTAAACATCGTGCAAGTTTCTGTTTATCACACCCCCGAACTCGCTCCCGCTGATAATTTGCCAGATTGCGCGATCGCGATCGATGTTCTACGAGCGACTACTACCATGGTGGCTGCCCTAGCCGCTGGAGCCGAAGGTATTCAGGCTTTTATTGATATGCCAACTTTGATGGCCAACAGCGAGAGCTGGCCCGAGTCAAAGCGGTTAAGAGCCGGAGAGCGCGGCGGAGCGAAAGTAGAAGGCTGTGATTTGGGTAATTCGCCGCTGGACTGTACTCCAGAAATGATGGGCGGTAAGCGGCTGTTTATGAGTACGACCAATGGTACTCGTACTTTGGAGAAAATTGCTGGGGCGAAGACAGTGTTGGCAGCGGCTTTGACTAATCGATCGAGCGTTGTAGATTATCTGTTGCAGCTCAACCCAGCTACGGTGTGGATTGTGGGTTCTGGCTGGGAGGGCACCTATGCCCTAGAGGATACGGTCTGTGCGGGGGCGATCATCCATAGTCTGAACAAGAAGCTGGGTCAGGTTTATGGTAATGATGAGGCGGTGGCGGCAGAGAGTTTGTTTGAGCAGTGGCAAAGTAAGATGGTGGGGTTGATGCATGTGGCCAGCCATGGTCAGCGATTGCTGCGTTTAAATTGTGATGCCGATATTGAGTACTGTGCCACTTTGGATTCGGTGCCCGTCGTTCCTATCCGCACCGAAGGTGGAGTTTTCAGAAAATTGTAATCTGGCTATGGAGAGGTTTTGGGACTTGTGTTATCCAACGTAGTTCCTGAGATCTCACAATTGGCGATTCTAATTTCGTTTTAGTAGCCAAGCCTTCATACCCGCTGCGGTAGCTCCTTGATAGTCTTCTAATTCGCTGTCGCCAATATGCCAAGCATTTTTGGCTAAGCAGTTGTGCCGACTAAGAGCCTGTTGAAAAATGACAGCGGATGGCTTGGCCGCTCCGGTTTCGGTCGAAATAGTCACGCTGTTAAAATATTTGCGCAGATCTAGAGCATCTAGAACCAAATAAAGACGAGTATCGAAATTCGATAAAATTCCTAGCGTAAAACCTTGTTTTTGCCATCGATCGAGCGCCACCAACGTATCGGGGTAAATTTCCCAGGCAGCAGCAGTAGCAAAGTAGGCATAGAGTTCTGCAAAGAAGCCTTCAAAGTCACTAAAGTCTGCGATTTTGTCTAGGCGGGTGAAAGTGCGTTGGTTAATGCTGCGCCACCATTGATATTCTTTAGCTGGAATCTCGGTGTTGGTTGCGCCCGGAAATACACATGGATCAGCAGTTTTGAATTCTTGGTAAAAAGCGGCATTAACTTGAGCTGGATTGCATTCCACACCAAACTTGTAGGCAAATTCGCTATAAATTTCACCTACTCCGTTTTTGACTCCAATAATGGTACCGACAGCATCCAAAAAAATTACAGTAGACCTTGGAGGTTCCGGTAGGGCAAGCAGATTTGGGTATGAGGTCACGATCGATTTTTTAGACTTTTGCAGTTGGATAACGCTCTTATTATCTATTACTCCACACTCCGTCGCAGCTCCTTAGTTTCCGATCGCCTTTTCTTCGATTCTAACCGTCGTCGATGCTGACCCACACTGGGTTGCCTGATTTTGCGCGGCAAAACCACTATCGCCACAGTCAAAATCAGAGAGCGCAATCGATCGAGCGCTTCTTCCCGATTTCGCTCCTGACTGCGATGCTCCTGAGATTTAATCACTACCACGCCCTCGGTGGTAATTCGTCGATCGTGGAGATTTAAGAGTCGTGCTTTGTAATGCTCTGGCAGCGATGAGGCCGGGATATCAAACCGCAAATGGATGGCGCTGGCCACCTTGTTTACGTTTTGCCCCCCTGCACCCTGCGATCTAATGGCGCTGATTTCGATTTCGCTGAGGGGCAAACTGATATTTTTAGAAACCTGAAGCATGGATTTTGTGGAATTATCTTTATACTTTGACCAGTTTAGCTAAATCATCCGGGCTTACGCACTCTGATCTCCATTTCTGCTAATGACTCTAACCCTCGAACAGCATTATGAATATTGTCCGCAAGGCGTTCTCTATCTCGATCATCTGTACAAGCAATAATACCGCTATGTTGTTGGTTTAGCCGCTGCAGCTTAAAGAAATCCTTACGATTTAGAGTAATCACCGATCGATTATTACTTGTCGCAAAAGCTAAAACCTCTGGATCACTATCCCCTCTTCGTTCAGCTTCCTGAACTGTCAGAATATCATGACCCAATCCTCTCAATAGCTCTACAACTCGTCGCGGAAACTGCTCGTCAGCATAAAATCTAGCCACTTAATCAATCTTCCTCATTCTCTCTGATTTCAGCAGCAATTTCCTCGCCATAAACTTCGGCATATAACCAAGCACTTGCTAAATCAGTGGCAGTCAAGGTGGGGTAATCGTCTAGCAACATGGATTCGGAAATTTCTAAATTACGAGCGTTTACTAATACCCAAACGGGTATCCTGGTGCTCGTGATACAAGCGCTACCACCGCAGACATTGGCTTTTTTTGTGATTCCCCTCCAATTTTGAGTCAAGCTGTTGTTTAAGAGATCGATCGCCTCAGCTTTTTCCCCAGGGGTTAAGGATAATAAGTTAGTTTGCAGTTCTGTTAGTGTCATGGTCTAGTTTTTGCCCAATACTCCAGAACTTAATTATAGACTGCGATTTAGTCGATCAGGAGACTTCTAGTTGAGCTACTGAAATTTGTCCAGTTTGATCGGGCGATTTTCCATCGATCGCCAGGGCATGTAACGTATGCAGAATATCTGCTATTAATAACAGCTATTGAACTGCGTCAAGATTCCAGAAATCTCACTCAGTTCGTCAATGATTGCATCAGCTTCTTTCAGTTCTGTCCAAAACAAATTACGCTTCCAGATAGTCTTCATCATTGCGCCTTTTGCCCCAAGAATATCAGCTTCATCATTTCCTTAATCACTATTAATGATTTTAAAACTGCCTTCTAAATACCTTAACCGAAACCAGGTAACGTTCCGGTTGAGCAGCCGCAAAGATTTTTTACTTCGTCTCTAATATCATTCTATTGGTCAGCTCCAACCGGTTTGTTAGGCTGCACCGTTATAGCCTGCGGCATAGACTCAATTAACACCCTTAATAGACTATTGACCGACTCTGGCGTTGTAAAAACTTGAGCGACATCCTCATCCAAAACAACAACTTTTAATAGTTGTTTTTCAGCACCATTAGTAAAACGATTGGGTTTTGCTTTGCTGTAATCGAGGTGGTACTCAGACAGGAGATCATCATCTAAATTTTCTGACCCTTCAAAAGACGTTTTGCTCATAATCCTCGCGCTCTCTTCGAGTTGCTAATCGGGCACTAATAATACGAATGGCATTGGGACGTTCGGTAAAAGATATAAACAGCAAACGGCTGTTTTGGGAGTGCCCAATAATGATCTCTCGCCTCTCCCATTCTGAATGAGCTTCATCATCAAAAATAACTGCCAATGAGTTGAGAAAGACGGTCTCAGCCTCTTTGAAACTTACACCATGCTTCTCTAGGTTAACCGCTGCTTTTGATTCATTCCACTCAAAATCCATGCCCGCATTGTAACAGTTTTTTAGCACAATACGCCCTAAATCAGAGGCAGCACTATCCCAGACACCATGACCATCCGCTGTAACTGCTTGTCATGCCATGCCGAATGAACGGCTTGTGATGCCTAACAACCGATTAGACTGAAAAAAATTTGCCTAATCTTCCCAAGGGGTGTTTAGATAGAAAAACTTCCGTCTATCTCTCTGAAAAGGGGTATTAACCCGAAAGCTCCATCCGACTCTTGACCCAATCTGCCCTATCCAGACAAAAGCAAGCCGCCGCAGTTGCCATGCTCCAAGGCCTCAACGGCAATTCTCGGCACCGAACTATTGTCCTTGCCTATTTTTCTGTAAATGTTAAGGTATGTAAGGCATTTTATATAAGCCATTGGGGCGATCGGGGTTGGAGATGGCAGCGACAAATAAAGGACTGTGGGTAGCACTGTCACTGATTAGCATTTGGGCAACCAGCACAATAGTATTATTCAGTTTAGACTTGGCACAGTTGCCGAGCTGGTTAAAATTTCTGGGTTTTGCTTGGCAGATGTTTTTATATGTGGGCTTGTTTGTCACGGCGCATGATGGAATGCACGGTTCGATCGCCCCCAAGAACCCCAAGTTAAATGATGCGATCGGCAGTTTTGTGTTGTTTGTATACGCCATGTTTCCCTTCGGCAAAATGCGCCTGATGCACAATACTCACCATGAAATCCCAGCCGCAATGGGCGACCCAGATTATCACAATGGTAAACGAAGCAATTTCTTTGCTTGGTACTTTAACTTTATGCAGAACTACTGGAGCTGGCTAAGAATCGTATTTTTAATTTCAATTTTTCATGCAATACATCAGTTACTGCATGTGCCTGAAGGTAATCTGGCTTGGTTTTGGGTGTTTCCCTCGGTGACTAGTTCGTTTCAGCTCTTTTTCTTTGGTACTTTTTTACCTCACAGTGAGCCAGTGGGGGGCTATGTAAATGAGAGTCGATCGACCAGCACTCCTTTCTCAGAGTTTTGGTCATTTATTAGTTGTTATCACTTTGGCTACCACGAAGAGCATCATGATTTCCCCCATTTAGCCTGGTGGCAGTTGCCAGCAGCACGCCAGTTACGGCTGAAATAAGGCTACAAAAAAAGACGGGGCTTTCACCCCATCTAAATCTCAAAATAGGTCTATTAATTTGTAACGTTGGTAAACATCAAACTACTAACGCGATTTCGAGGCAGCAAAGCTCGGTACTACCAAGGTGTTATCTTGCTTCGTGAGCTTATTGTAAAGAGTCTGAGTATTAGGATAATTCGCGGCAGGTAGAGTCAAGAAGCGGTTGTAAGGAACTACATCTTCACCAAAAGCTTGCAGATACTCCATGCTGCTGACCATCGAGCCAATAAAGCCCCGAATACCAGTAGATGCCAGGATTTGGTTGTATTTGCGAATTTCAGCCTGATCTAATGGCGCTCGACCCAAGAAGTGCTTGGTACCCAACTCAATTACCTTGGTATTGGGGTAAGGGGTATAGAACTCCTTGATGTAAAGCTGGGAATTACCCAAACCTTCGATGAACTCCTTCATATTGATTTCTTGGTTGCCCAGCTTGCTTTCCAGTCCTCTGAACTCACTAGCCGAAAGCAAGTAAGGAGCGATGTCACGCTCGAATATTTGACGATAAGCCGCTTGTACCACTGTATTGAGCTGCACCTTGTCGTTGGCTTGAGTAAGCTTGAAGATTTTGGTTTGCTCGCGCTTCTTGGTAACACCTTGGCTGGTGCGCGACAGAATATCTGGCAGAGAGCGTTCGGTGCTCACATGACCCAGCTCCACAAATCTTGGAGTAGTCTCAACTTGGGTATTGATACCCACACCGGTATCGGCAATGCTACCAATCCGCAGCTTGCGTTGACTAACTCCAGCAGGAGTAAGGTAGCGTTCGTAAGGAATAGTGTCCTCACCAAAAGCCTGCTCATACTCTTTGGAGCCAATAATCTCATCTACTAAAGCGTAGAAGCCTTTTTTGGCACAGAGATCGAAGTACTTGTTCATTTCTTGGCGACCATAGGTAGGACGACCCAACAAACGACGATGAATGTACTCGATCGCCTTCACTACGTACAACTTAGTCCAGTACAAGTTGCGGAAGACATCAGATTTAGCCAAGCCGCGCACGAATTCTCGCATGGAGATATCGCCGTTTTCTAGCTTGATTTCCAATACGGTCTGACGTTGACCAGAGTAAACATCCCGACCAAAGATTTGTAGATAAGCCGCTTTGATAATGGCTTGGGTGGAAACTTCGGTGAAGGTGACACTGGTGCCCTTCACACTGCCTTTGCCACCGGGTAACTGATCCAGCTTAAAGACCTTGGCTCCTAAGGTGCCAGGAGCTACACCGCGCGCGCCGGGATTGCTAAGCTGGTTGTTAATACCAGGGCCTTGAGCCACCAAAATCCGGCGGGTGTCTTTGCCGAAAGGTGCAGGGCTGTAGCTAGGGTTACGAGTTTCTTTGGGGAAAATCGCCCCAAATTGAATTTCTAATGGGTCGTTGCCAGAACCGTACACATGCTGGTCACGCAAGGGCTGTTCGTAAGAGGCAAAAGTGGTGAGGAAGTTAGGAATCTTACGGAAAGGCGCGCTATATCTAAATAAATCTTGCTGCGGACCCCAATTGCGACATTCTTGGGCTTCTTGACCCAAACCACGCAGGTAAGGAACGGTTTCTTCGCCGAAGTAATCGCTGTACTCGTTGCAATCTACCAAGGCATCGACTAGACCAGCCAGACCTTTGCTAGAGACGATCGAGAAATACTTTTGCACTTCTTCACGGGAGGAAGGGCCACGACCCAGAATGTGTTTGAAAGCTAGTTCCAATGCCCGACTGTTAATGAAAGGCAAGAAGAATTGCTGGCGATACAATGGCGACTTGGCCATGCGGCGGACAAATTCTTTCATCGAGATTTCGCCGTTTTTCACCTTAGATTCTAAATCTGAGATGGATTGGCTGTAAGCACGAGTAATATCGCGCTCAAAGATCTGCCGATAGGC
>JAYUSV010000022.1:0-8547 GCA_043755495.1 Synechococcales cyanobacterium | reverse complement strand
AAACCCCACAGCCAACTTTAGTAACCGCAGGTGCCAGTTCTCATCCTGCTCCCCGCAAAGTCCAGTTTGACGTGGTGAGCAACCCAGAATTTTTGCGGGAAGGGTCAGCAATTTACGATACTTTAAACCCCGATCGCATTGTGTTGGGTAGCAATAACTCAGTTGCACTTGACCTGATGTTAGAACTCTACGCTCCCATTATCGATCGACAGTACGCAGAAACCGAAAACGCTCATCTACCACCCATCCCGGTATTAGTCACCGACTTGGGTTCAGCAGAAATGATCAAATATGCTGCCAACGCCTTTTTGGCCACCAAAATCAGCTTCATCAACGAAATTGCCAATATTTGTGAACGGGTCGGTGCCGATGTTACCCAAGTCTCGAAAGGAATTGGCTTAGATTCACGCATTGGCAGCAAATTTCTCAACGCCGGAATTGGTTGGGGGGGCTCCTGTTTTGCCAAGGACTTAGCCGCTCTAATTCACACCGCAAACGACTACGGCTACCAGGCAGAGTTACTCCAGTCTGCGGTGCATGTCAATCAACGCCAACGAGCTTTGGTTGTAGAAAAACTACAGCAATATTTAAAAATTCTCAAGGGTAAGACAATTGGCTTACTGGGCCTAACCTTTAAACCCAATACCGACGATCTGCGCGATGCTCCATCTCTAGATCTGATTCGGATGTTGGTTAAATTAGGTGCAAAAGTCAAAGCCTATGACCCAATTATTTGCAGTAATACTAAAGATACATTGTCGCATCAAATATCCTTATATCCAGATCTAAAGGATGTTAATCTAGTTGACAATCCCGAGTTATTAGCAACTGATAGTGATGCGATAGTTCTGATGACTGAGTGGGAACAATTTAAAGAGATCGACTATCTAGGAATTTTCCAGTTAATGAGGTCTCCTCTTGTTATCGATTCTCGTAATTTTTTGGACGCACAAAAAGTTACTGCGGCAGGATTGCGCTATGTTGGCATTGGTATATTAGACTCTTGACATTCATCTGCCATTCTGTATAGTAAATTACAATACAAAGTTTTTATCACCTTGGATCGGGAAAGTTTATCCCTCAATATGAAAGAGCCTCCCGCTAACCCTTTCGGCAACACCCTTCCACAGCCCCAAAATAGTCGGGTCGCTGTTGATTTTCAGGAGCCTCGGCAAGGCGAAGAAATGAGCTTTGGTCTGATTCTCAATAGCCTGCGTAGATTTTGGTATGTCAGTATTGTAGTAAGTACTTTAATGATGGCAGGTATTTGGTATAAAACTGCTAAAGAGCCTCGCCTGTACAAAGCGGGGATTCAAATTGCGATCGAACTAAAGGATACTTCTAGCTTAGCAGAGAAGCTAGCTGCCAGTACTGGAAACAATGGCACTGCTTCCGATTCACGGACTACTACGATCGAAACTGTTACCCAGATCTTAAAAAGCAAAACAATTATTCAAAAAGCCGTTAACACCATCCCCAATGCTGAATTAAGGCCAGACGTTGATCAAGTTTTATCATCCCTAACCATTCAATCAGGGCAAAATACCAACATCCTCTCTATTACTTACACCGATATCGCTCCACAGCGCATTGTAGAAACGCTGAATGCTTTGAGCACAGCTTATATAGACTACAGCACTAAGTCCAAAAAAGCTCGCACCGATAGCTCGATCAATTTCATTCAATCACAGCTACCCGAATCTCGCAAACGTCTAGAAAAAGCCTCTCAAGAGGTCGAACAATTTCGGCAAAAAAACCGCTTTGTTGATCCCGAAGCCTCTGCCAAAGACTTAACTGAGTACAGGCAAGTTATTACGGCAAAACTGAATGAACTCAAAATTCAATATAATCAGACCGAGAAGCAGTCGGCAGAACTTAAAAAGCAGCTTGCATCAGTAGGATTGAAGTCTAACAATATTTTAAGTACCACGATGCTAACTCAAGACAGTGCCTATCAAGAGCTGTTCAAAAAGTTAAATGAACTAGAGCTAAATTATACTCAAGAGAAAGTAAGATTTAGCGACATTAATCCTTTGGTGATTGCCGCTCAAGAAAAGCGCGACCAGGTACTGCTGTTGCTTAAAAATAGAGCGCAGCAGGTACTCAATCGTGAAGTTTCTAAAGCAGAGTTAAATAGCGGGACAATTGCCAATTTCAGCAATAGCTTAGCCCAAAACTTGGCAAATAAACAAGCTGAAACAGAAACTACTCTAGCGTCTTTATCAGCTCAATACAAAAGCTCTTATCAAGTTTATGAAGGTTTAGAAAAGCAAATCAGCCAACTGCCAACTCTGCAAAAGCAATATACCGAGCTACAGCGCCAATACGCCATCAGTTCCCAAGAACTAACAGCATTTCTCCAAAAGCTACAAGAACTAAAAATTTCTGATGCCGAGCAAATTGTACCTTGGAGACTAATAGACCCTCCCGAGCTGCCTCTTAAACCAATTTCTCCTGACGTAGGAAGGCAAATGGGATTGGGTGCAATTGGTAGCTTACTGGCTGGAGTATTGGCAGCAGTCGGCCTGAAAAAACTCGATAATCGGTTGGATGATCCAGAGACCATTAAGTCGGTTACTGGTATGCCAATCTTAACTCTAGTCCCCAAAGTTGATAATTTTGGTCAAGTGCCTTTACAAGGTGCAACCGGTTTTCAATCTGTACTAAGAAAAAACTATTCTTACTGGAGTTTCGTTGAATCTATTCGCACTCTGGCTCTTGGTATTGGATTAACAGCCGATAATAAAGAAACCCAGCTTGGTAAAGTTATTGCGATAACTTCAGCTTTGCCTAAAGAAGGTAAATCAACTATTTCATTTCATACCAGCATTGGATTGTCTGAGCTAGGATATCGCGTTTTGCTAGTAGATACCGACTTACATAAGTCTACTATTAGTAAGCTATGTCGCGATTCGTCAATATTTGATTTGACAGATTGGGACTACGAAAAAGGATTAAGCAATGTACTGCTCAATGGCGAAAAATGGCAAGATTTACTCAAACAAAGTTCTAAAATAAGCCTAGACATCTTACTTTCTGGACCCCAGGCAATTAGCTCAATTTCATTGCTCAATTCTGCACGTTTTTTGCAATTGATCGAACTATGGCGCAAAAATTACGATTACATTATTTTTGATACGCCACCGATTATAGGCTTGAGCGATACTCGCCTGATTGCCTCTTTGGTGGATGGATTAGTTTATGTTGTTAGCATGCAGGTTGCTGAGCGCAGAAACATCAATAGAGCATCAGACATTATGGCATCTATTAATACCCCAGTATTGGGGCTGGCTATCAATCATGTAGCTGATCAACACTCTGGCTACAACAAATATTACGATTATTATCATCAAAAAAGTCAAGCTTCATCAAACCAATTCACTGCTCCTAAACCTGATTCCTCACTAACCAGCTATCCATCAGACAAAGATAAACCCTGACCCATAAAAATGTCTGTGTTGGCCTTCACAGCAGTGATAGCGTTAAAATTTTTGGAGATCGGCTATTTGAGGCTGATTAGAGTTGGATATCAACCAAAATTTAAAAAAATCAGTGTATCTGCTAGTGGCAGATACACTGATTTTTTTGTTTATTTGAGAATAGGTAAGACAAAGCTAATTAGACCATATCTCACCATTGTTCTACGCCTCGATCATCACGCGCAAATTCCCCCGCTTGCGAGTTACCCGGCAAGAAGTAGTAGCAACATGACTGAAATCAGACTCTGGTTTCTTTTCCCGCAGAAACTCTACATCTAGCACCGTCGCGCCGACCCGCAGATTTTCGATCGACAACTTATGAATCGAATGAGGCAGTGCCGGATCAATGATCCGCACCTGGTTACTCTCCACATTAGGCACCAAGTTCACCATCATCTGGATCAACTGAAACACAGTCCCTGTCGCCCAAGCTTGAGGTGTACAGGCTACCGGGTACTGCACCGGATTTCCTTGGCTGCGGGCATAGCCACAAAATAGTTCTGGGGGACGATGATAAGGCTGATGCCCGATCATATCAAACAGCCCCTGAGCAACTTCCAAAGCTTGCTCCGGGAAGCCATTAGAGCGCAATCCCATGGTGATCAAACTATTGTCATGAGGCCAAACCGTGCCAGTATGGTAGCCGATCGGGTTATAAGCCGGTGAATCACTGCTGAGGGTACGAATTCCCCAGCCGCTGAATAGGTCGGGAGCCATTAGGCGCTCTGCCACACTCTGAGCCTTTTCTTCGGTTAAAATCCCCAGATGTAAACACTGACCAGGATTAGAACTAATTCCATCCACTTGGTTCTGCTCACCATCCAGCGCCATTGCCAAGAAATCTTGATCTTCTACCCAAAAATCGCGGTTGAATCTTTCTTTGAGTTCCTTTGCCGAATATTCCCAATGGTCAGCTAAATGCTCTTCCTTGCGGATGGTGCGGGCAATTTCACTCAGGCGCATCTTGGCGGCATAGACATAAGCTTGAACTTCACAAAGCGAGATCGAACCCTCGGCCATTTTGCCATGTCGATCGACTATGCAGTTGCCAGAATCTTTCCAGCCCTGATTTTGTAAACCACGCTTTGATCGTTGATAGTAAGCCAAATAACCATTGGTTTGCTCCATTTCTTGATCGATCCAGGCCATTGCTGCCAAAGCGTTGTCCCATAGCCGATCTAAAATCTCTCGATCATGAGTCCAGCTATAGTATTCGGCGTATAGCATCAGCCATAAAGGTGTCGCGTCTACGGTGCCATAGTAAGGAGTGTGGGGAATTTCGTTACAGCGAGCCATTTCGCCCAACCGAATTTCATGCAAAATCTTGCCCGGTTTTTCGTCGCGCCAGTCGTTATGGTCTTTGCCTTGATACTGGGCAAGCACTAAAAGAGTTTCTTTGGCGATCGTCGGATCCAAAATCAGGGTTTGGGAAGCAGCAATGATCGCATCGCGGCCAAACAAGGTACAGAACCAGGGCACCCCGGCCGATAGTACTTTGCCAAACTCAAAGCTCTGACGCAGTAAATAAACATCTTTTTCGGCGCGTTCAATGATTTGATTGATGGCCGGGTTATCACAGCGAATTTTGGTAATCTGCGATCTCCACCGTTCTTCTTCGGCTAACTCAGCGGCTTTGGCCTGATTGAGTTCACCGGGCAACCGCACCTGTGAGACCGGCTTGCTGTTCATTAGCATCGCCAATCGATAGCCCATTTTTATTTCAGCATGTGATTCTAATCGCACATTCCAGACAGCGGTGTAGCCTTTCAAATAATCAGGGAGATGATGTGCAAACTCAATGTGCGATTCCAACACCGCGTCATCTAGGCCCCGATAGGCTAAGGTCAAGTCAGTAGGTCGATTGACTAAATATTCTCGATCGACTTCTGCCGATATCGGTGCAGCGTCACTTTTGGCTACTCTTCTTAGCAGACCCCCGCGAGCTTGGCGATCGAAGCCCCGAATTTCAAACAGATCAGCAAAATCGGCATCGAAGCTCAGACTGAGCTGGAATTTTACCGTATCTGGACCGTAGTTGTGCACAACTATTTCTTCAAATAGGCCGCCGTTGAGCACTAGTTCCCGCTGAATGCTGATGACTTCAGCCGGAATTCCTATCTCAGTCGGCTTGTCTTCATCCCACAAAATGGGGTTGGTGCAGAGAGCCGAGAGGGCAAAGCCCTGATCGGCATTGCTGGTGAGCAAGATGGGCGATCGGCCATTAATTTGCAGCTCTAAGCGGTTGAGAAAGCGAGTATCTCGGCAGAAGAGCCCCATGCTGGTGATGGCTTCATCGCGGCTACAGCCCGAAATGTTGCCAATGGTATCGGCAATCAAAAAAAGGTCATCATCTTTTAGGGTTAGGGTAGGCTGTGCTCGATCGCTAATAACACAGCCCCATTCGTGGATTGGTAGATCAGCAGCCGGGACAAATGCTCTACCTTCGAGATCAACAAAGCTTGACATAGTTTCACCTCTAAGGTGTGAGTGATTTGCTGAGGATGAGTAGTTTTGTCCTCGCGTTCATTCCAGTATTCCTCAAACAGTTAGATATTTACTGTTACCTATGAAGAACTTATGAAAAAATTATAAAGATTTAGGACTTTCTTTATAATTTCTTTAATATTGCTTCGTTCAGTCTTTACATGGGAGCTGGCAAAGACATCTCTGATGGCAAGAAAATTCGGGCGCTGGTGGCAGCCAGGGCGATCAAAAAAATGATTACAATGGTTGCGGGTAAGACCTTTTGGCGTAAAAATTGCATGGTTTTGGTAAAAAGTGAAACTTAATAACGTTATTATCGCCCACAAAGCTGGGGACAAGTTTAGTCAGAGCTTTGCAGAAAAGTCGGCTCTGCAGCTAGAGGCGCGAGGCAGCAAAGTTTTAATGGGTCCGAGTGGAGCCAAAGACAATCCCTTCCCGGTATTTTTGGCCTCTAGCCATGAGTCGATCGATCTGGCTCTGGTTTTTGGTGGTGATGGCACGGCGCTAGCTGCGGCTCGCCATCTTTCGCCAGCAGGTGTGCCCATTTTGGCGATCAATGCGGGAGGACATTTGGGGTTTCTAACAGAATCATTGGATTTTATGGATGATTCTGCCAGTTTATGGGAGCGATTGGAGCAAGATCGGTATGCAATCGAACAGCGGATGATGTTGCAGGCCACGGTATATGAAGGAGATTCTAGTAACCGGGAGGCAGTGAGTGATACTTATTTGGCGCTGAATGAGATGTGTATTAAGCCAGCAGCAGCCGATCGAATGCTTACAGCAATTTTGGAGCTAGAAATTGACGGAGAAGTGGTCGATCAATATCAAGGAGACGGCTTGATTGTGGCGACTCCCACTGGCTCCACTTGCTACAATCTCTCCAGCAATGGCCCAATCGTCCATTCTGGGATGGAAGCAATCACAGTGACACCAATTTGCCCACTCAGTCTTTCTAGCCGAGCTGTAGTTATTCCTCCAGCAGCCAGGGTGGCAGTATGGGCTTTGGGTGACTATGAACTCAACACTAAGCTGTGGATGGATGGAGTATTAGCAACTGCGATCTGGCCGGGACATCGGGTGGAAGTAAGCAAGGCCGATTGTCGTGCCCAGTTCATTATTTTGCGAGAAGACTACTCTTACTACCGTACTCTGCGAGATAAGCTCCTTTGGGCAGGAGCCAGAATTAAATATAACAATCACCATCGCAACTGAGGATATTAAGGCCGGTAGGTTTTTGGATGAAGAGTCAGTTTTTGCTAATTTGCAGCGGAGGCTATGGCGCTTATTGGGATAGGTCTTTGGCGGCGATAGCTGCGCTTGCACCTTCGGCGATCAATGAAGTTGCTGGCGTTAGAGAGACTGTAAAGATTTAGAGTTGAAATTCTGCTCACAGGAATAACCTTGATCTAGATTCTAACTAGCTACTGCGGCTGGATTAGAAGGTTGTTTGCTGTATACTCTAACCGCTAACCCAACAAAAGGAATTGAAATGCTGACATAACGTTTTGGAAAACTTAGATATCGGGTTATAGCAGTCAAGAAGCTCTAGCTTGAGAGTATTAATGTGCCCGAAGTCGCTAATTTAGTATTTTTAAACCTGGTTTCATCAGATATCAATGCCCAAAGGCCAGAAGGCGTTTTTAGTGCAGAACAAGTTGATGATTTAGTGGCGATTTTAGACCTAATCCAGGCTAACTCCGCTGCCTGAAATTATTAGCTTCTCATTATCCCAGATTTTACCCTGATCGCTGAAGTGCTTACTATCTTGTGAATTTAGATTTAGCCAATCAACCGATTCTTAAAGCTATTGATTTTGTTGTGGCTTAACCAAAAAAATCTGCAACCATGATGAAGCGGTCAACTGTCAATTTGATAAGTAAAGCTGATGAGAGTGATACTTTCAGCACATGAAATTTTACTTTACATTCCGTAATTAAGGCTCTAATGTTAGAGGCATACAAACAAAAACAGTTTCGCAAGAAACACATTCATACCGGAATATTAAAATGATAACTATCTTACAGCAGCGCGAGAGCGCCAATGTATGGGATCGCTTCTGCGGCTGGGTAACATCCACCGAGAACCGCCTTTATGTAGGCTGGTTCGGCGTTCTCATGATCCCAACCTTGCTTTCTGCAACCATCTGCTTCATTGTTGCTTTCATCGCAGCTCCTCCAGTAGATATCGATGGTATTCGTGAGCCTGTAGCTGGTTCTTTGATGTACGGAAACAACATCATCTCCGGCGCGGTAATTCCTTCTTCTAATGCGATCGGCTTGCACTTCTACCCCATCTGGGAAGCAGCTTCCTTAGATGAGTGGTTGTACAACGGTGGTCCTTACCAACTAGTAGTATTCCACTTCTTAATCGGAATCTTTTGCTACATGGGTCGTGAATGGGAACTTTCTTACCGTCTAGGTATGCGTCCTTGGATCTGTGTTGCTTACTCCGCTCCAGTAGCAGCCGCAACCGCAGTATTCTTGATTTACCCAATTGGTCAAGGTTCGTTCTCCGACGGTATGCCTTTGGGAATTAGCGGTACTTTCAACTTCATGATTGTTTTCCAAGCTGAGCACAACAT